>JAJKIR010000131.1 GCA_021154325.1 Gemmatimonas sp. | reverse complement strand
TGAGAGTATCGCCCCGACGAGCCCACCCGGTGAGACGGCCGAGGGCGCGTTGAATCTCTAGATCGGAGAGCTTGGTGCGCATGGAGCAAAAAGATCCTGAAGTCGGGACATCGGAGATCATAAGGAATTACGGACCCATCGGCCATGCTTTGCGCGAGGCTCGCGGAAGATTCGTGTCTCCGCGTGTGCTGGCGCGCGCACTGGCGGCGATGCTCGCGCTGTCGATCGCACGGCCGATCGTGGCGCAAACGCCAGGCGACACTCTCGGTCCGTCGCGCGGTGAGGGCTCGACCCAACGCTGGTGGGCGCTGTTCGCGACCGGATTCGCATCGAGCATCCTCGCGCACGAGGGAGCGCATATCGCGGCCGCCTATGCCGTGGGAGGACGACCGAGCTTCGGCCTCGACGAGGGACGGCCGACGATCTACTCCGGCGTCAATGCCACGACGGAACCCCGGAAGCAGTTCGTGTTCTCCTCGGCCGGGCTGACGGTGCAGTCGCTGATCGACGAGGGGATTCTGGACGCGCCGCACGGGTCGAGCCGCGCCGGCGCGTTCGAGCGCGGATTGCTCGCCGGTGGGTTGGCCACGTCGTTCTTTTACGTGACGATTGGGCGCACCGGCACTGTCTCGGACGTCGACTTCATGGCGCGCACGTCGCGTCTGAACAAGACGAGCATCACCGCGATCTTCGGCGGTCTGGCGCTGGCACACAGCTGGCGAATCGCCCACAACAGCCGGTACGCGGATTTCTTCGCGCGACCCGCGCCGGAGGGCGGACTCCGCGTTGGCGTGACTCTCGATCCCTAACGAGTCGGCGGCGTTTCAGCGGCGAAGATGGTTCCATCCGCGAGCCGGGCGACCGCGCGGAGACCGGGCGCCCGCGCGAGCGCCGTGACGCCGATCTGATCCGGACTGGGCTGATCGAAGGCGACAATGACGCCGCCGCGTACGCGCAGGGTATCGGCGAAGTCACGAAGCAGCGCCGTGGTTGAATCGTTAGGCACCTCGTGCGCGGCGCGGTGCAAATGGAAGACGATCGCCGCCGGCCAGTTCGAATACAGCGGCTGCCGCGCGGCGTTGGCGCGCGCCCAGGCGATGAGTGGTGACGCGGTCCATTGCGTCTGCGCGAAATCGGAGCCGTTCTCGAGCACCCACTCCACATCGTCCTCGGACGCACGGAACGACGCAGCGAACCAGCCGATGAGGAGGGCCGCGGCGACCCCGCGGGCAACTCTATTCGCGCCGCGCCACCACTCGCGGAGAGCGATGGCGGCCGCGATTGTGGCGAGGAGAAAGAGCGGCAGCAGAATGCGCTCGTCGAATGGAATGCCGGGGTCGGCCAGCAGGCGTGATGCAACGAGGACCGCGACGTAGCAGATGGCGAGCGTCGCCAGCGACGCGAGCGCAGCCGCGGCTGGAGTGCGGCGGGCGGCGAACGCACCGCGCGCGATGACGAGGAGCGACGCGGCGAGAAGGCAGAGCGCGATCCAGCTACGGCCTGGCAGGGTGTCGTCCGAGGTCAGTGGCACGAGCCAGCCGACGAGCGTCGAGAAGCCCATGGCGAGTGTGTCGCCGAACTCACCGTAGGTCCCGAAAGCCCGAATGGAGTGGGAGCCGCTCATGAAGTACGACCGCATGACCCAAGCGCCGAAGAGAACGCCGGCCGGCAGCGCCGCGACGAGGGCGCGTCGCGCACGAACAACGATCGGCGCGGGGATCGCAGCGCACCACAGGACGACGGCGGCGACCGCCGCGACACCCGCGTAGCGAACGAGCACGGCGCCGGCGGCAGCGACGCCGGCGAGCGCCGCCGCGCCCAGACGCGGGCGCTCGTTAGGCGCGCGCCGGAATCGTTCCATCGCGGCGACCGTACAGACGAGACAGGCGAGGAAGAGCGGCTCACTGAGCACCGACAGATGAACGATCACGACCGCGTGCATAACGATTAGCGCGGCCGCGAGCGCCACACCCGTGACGACACCGGCGACACTCGTCACGAGCGCGGCGGCCGTGGCGACGGTGACGAAGGCGGCGGCGGCGTTCACGATGCGCGCGGCGCCGGCGGGTGTGGCACCAATCGCGATCGCGGCAGCGAGGACAGTGGGATAGCCGGGCGGAAAGTGCGCGAGTGCCGACGTGCTGTCGGGAGAACGCCAGTCCGCGATAGGGATGCGGTAACCGCGACCATGAGCGAGCGATTCCGCGGCGCCGAGGTAGGACGCGGCATCGGGATCGAGTCCAGGACCGGGCGGGGCAGAAAGGATCCAGACACCGGCGGCGGCGACCAGGCCCGCGATCAGGGCGGCGAGGTACTTGCGTCTTCGGTTTATCTTCGGTAGATCGAGTTTGTTCACTATGAGAGGAGCATTGTCCCCGGAAACCGCCGCCCTTCGACGCGCCAAGCAGGGCGCTCTCTTCGCCGACGCCGCGCTCGGCGTGCGCGTGCTGCCGGTGATCGGGGAGCAGAAAGATATCAGCTACTACGGCTCGGTCGCGCGCGGCGTGTTGAATGGACCCGAGGTCACGGGAATGGGCTTCTGGTCCATCAACCCATACGTCGGGTGCGCCTTCGGCTGCGCCTACTGCTACGCTCGTTATGCACATCGATATGTGCTGGAGCGCGCGGCGACCGCGAACCCCGAGCACGATGGATTGCGGCGCGACGCCGAGTCGATGCCGCCATGGCTCGCGTTCGAGCGGCGAATCTTCGTGAAGGAGAACGCGGCCGACGTGCTCCGGCGCGCGCTGCGCCATGGGTCCGACCGCCACCTCGCGCTCCTCGGCGACGAGAGCATCGTGATCGGCACGGCGACGGATCCGTATCAGCCGGCGGAGCGTCGCTTCCGTGTCACGCGGAGCGTGCTCGAGGTGCTCGCGGAGCACGCGGGCCTCTCGATCGTGATCATCACGAAGAGTCCTCTCGTCACTCGCGACGTCGATCTCTTACGGCGCATCGCGCGGAGCTCCGAGATCACCGTCCATCTGTCGCTGATCACGCTCGACCGAAATCTCGCGCGGCGACTCGAGCCGCGGGCGCCGACGCCAGAGGCGCGCGTGCGCGCGCTCGCGCGGCTGCGGGAGCATGGGATCGACGTCGGGATCAACGTGATGCCGGTGCTGCCGGGAATCACCGACGGGCCCGAGCAGCTGGATCAGCTGGTGCGAACCGTGGCGGAGCGTGGCGCAACGTACGTGAATGCGTGCGCGCTCCGGCTGCAGTCGGCCGCGCGGCAGCGGTATCTCCCGTTCATCGAGCAGGAATTTCCGGAGCTCGCCTCACGCTACCGCGCGACGTATGCGCGCAGCCATCTCGTGGGTGAGCGGTATCGCGAAGGGCTCCGAGCGTACTTCAAGCGGATCTGCGCCCGTCATGGTGTTCCGTTCGGGCACATCAGCGATGGCGGCGAAGAGGACAGCGGCGCCGAGCCGCGCAGGGCGACTCCGAGGCTTCTAGCGGAACAACTCACGTTGATCTGAGCAACAGCGATGGCGCGGACCAACGCTGAGAATGCTAAAGGCTCGCGTTAGGCGGCGGTGATTCGAGATTCGTCAGGGGGCCAACGTCGTAGTCGGCGATCTCGCCGCGGCGGCGGGCCCACTCGCGGACGGCATGTCGATCGTCCTCGGTGGCGCTGGCGTTGGGGCGGTAGAGGAGTCGTGAGAGGCCGTTCGTCTCCTCGGCGACCGCTTCGTAAGCGAGACCGCGACCGCCGAGCGGTCCGGCGACGAAATCATCCCAGAGCTCGAGCGCGCCGTCTTCACCGAGACCGTCCGCGAGCTGGAAGCGGATGGAGAAGCCGAGCGTGGTGCTGGGAGTGTGTTGATCCATCTGCTTCCTCGGCGTGTGTGGTATCCCTGGCTGTGTAGCGTGGCCAAGGCCGGAATCACCGTCAAGCTCTCGGGAAAGGGTCTCCTTCTTGCTTTCGGTTTTTGTTCGGGATAGCTTATTCGCCCCTTCGCGTCGCGGCAGTCTCGGCGGTCGCGGGAGTAGATCCCGACCAAACTCCGATGCTTCCACAGTCTCTCGTCGACCTCCTTCCCCACCCTCTCTCCACGCCGGCCGGCGCCGAGGGACGCACACTGCCGACAGGAGTGGAAGCACTCGATGCGCGGCTGGTGGGTGGAGGATTGCCGCGCGGGCGATTGACGGAAGTCGTCGGTGCGCGCGGGAGCGGCAAGGTGACGCTGCTGCGCCAGATCGTTGCGCGCACGCTGAGTGAAGCCGGCTGGGTGGCATACATCGACGCGACACGCACGCTCGCGCCGCGGGACTGGGCGCATCTCGGCGGCGAGGGACTGTGGATGATCCGGCCGCGCGATCCGTCGCGCGCCGCGTGGTGCGCCGACGTGCTGTTGCGGTGCGGCGCGTTCGCGCTCGTCGTGATCGATTCGGGGCCGGTGCTGTCGCGTGGCGTCGCAGTGCGCCTAACGAGGCTCGCGCGCGAATCGGGGGCCGCGTTCGTCATCGCCGGCGAGGAGGGGCACACCTCCCTCGTCGGCGGGGCGGTGCGGCTTCGCGTGATGCGGGACGCGGGGCGCGGGGCGCGGGGCGCGGGATGCGGGATGCGCGGACTCCTCGCGACTCGAGATTCCATGCGCCCCACGTCCCGCGTCCCGCGTCCCATGCCCCGCGACCACCCTCCACCTACGAGACGCATGACCATCGTCGTGGAGAAAGGGGGCGGAGGGACTCATCGAACCGTGGAGGTCAGCTGTGCAATTGGAGTGGCGCGTCGCCTGTGTACGCATCCCGAGGTTCCCGATCGGCGCGGTGTGGCGCGCCGCCCGGCGGGGCGACCTGGGGGCGAGCGACGTGCAGCTCCTGCTGCCGTTCCGCGACCTGGAGCCGTCGCGCCTAACGAGGCAGCCGGCGCCGGACGCGTCCTCGCCCGCAAGCGCCGCTGCGCGGAGCCCGAATTCGCCGACGGCGATCTCCACGCTCCGTCCCATTTCGGGAATCGGGCCGGACGCGCCACCGCTACCGGGACACTGGGATGACGCGCCGATCGTCCTGACGGAGCTCGGAGCGGGAGGACCCAAGGCGATCGCGGGGCGACGACGATTGCGTGCCGTGTCGGCGGCGGCGGGGCGCGTGGGCATCCGGGCGGGAATGACGATCGCCGAAGCGCGCGCGATCTGTGCCGAGCTGCACGAGTATCCGTGGGACGAGGTCGCGATCGCGGCGGCGACGACGGAGATGACGGCTCTCCTGCTCGAGGCGAGCCCCCAGGTCACTCCGGTCGCGGGAACGCCCGGGATGTGGTGGGTCGGCGCGTCGGGATTCGGCGGCCGGAGTGGCGAGCGTGAGCTGGCGTACACGCTTCGGCGCATCGCGGCCCGCTGGCATCCGCGATCGCGGGTGGCGATCGCGGATTCATGTGTCGCGGCCCGCGCCGCGACGTGGGCGGGGACGTCCTTTCAGCAGGGGGACGACCGGTCGCTCGTGTGCATCGTGCCGCATGGCCATGACGCGGCGTATCTCGCGCCGGCGCCGCTGGCGCTCGTGCCGATGGACGACGAGCTGCGGCTGGCACTGCAAGCGCTCGGGCTGCGCAGCGTCGGCTCGTTCGCGGCGCTGTCGGCGGAGGACGTGGAGCGGCGCTGGGGCCAGGAGGGCCTGCAAGCCTGGCGTCTGGCGCGGGGGGAGGATCCCCGCCGGCCGGTGCTGGCCCGCGTCGCCGATTTCCCGGCGGTCGAGGCGGAGCTGCCGATGGCGGCAACGACGATGGAGCCGATTCTCTTTCTCGTGCGCGCGGCGCTCGATCGCCTAACGACGCAGCTGGCCAGTCGCGGCCACGCGGTCGCGGCGCTGTCGATCACGATCAGCCTCGACGATCGCCGGGGGGCGCTGCCGACGAACGCGCTCGCGCGCCCGCACACGGTGACGCGGGAGGTGCGACTCGCGCGGCCGGTGGCCCGCTCCGCTCCGCTGTTCGAGCGCTGCCGCGCCCTGCTCGACCACTGGCCGTTGACCGCGCCGGCAATCGGCGTCGGTGTGGCGGTCGTGGCGGTGGCGCCGCTGTCGGGGGAGCAGGGCGAGCTGCTCGACGCGACGTGGCGGGATGGCGCGGCCGTCGACGCCGCGCTCGCGCGGCTGCGCGCCGAGCTGGGGCCGAACGTCGTCGTTAGGCCGGTGGCGCGGGACGCGCATGTTCCGGAGCGGATGGGAACGTGGGCGGACGCGGCCGATGCCGCACCTGGTCTTGCTCCGTCCCCGAGCGGCGCCGCGGTGAGTATGGCGGCCCCGGGCGCGGATCCGGCCATCCGGCTGCTCGAGTCGCCGGAGTCGGTGTTCGTCGTCTGCGACGACGGCGTGCCGCGCACGGTGATGTGGCGGGGCCGCCGCCTAACGATCGAGCGCGCGGTGGGACCGGAGCGGCTCTCCGGCGACTGGTGGGACGACGGCTACCGCCGCGATTACTGGCGCTGCGAGAGCGCGTTCGGGGACTTCGTGCTCTACCTCGATCGGATGGACGATCAGTGGTGGGTGCAGGGGTGGTTCGATTGACGCGGTCGGCCGCGCCTAACGACTACATCGAGCTGCACTGTCATTCCTGCTTCTCTCTCCTCGACGGCGCGGCGTTGCCGGAGGTATTGGCGGCGCGCGCCGCCAATCTGGGCCTGCCGGCGCTCGCGCTCACGGATCACGACGAGCTCGGAGGCGCGGTGCGGTTCGCGCAGGCAACGCGTGAGGTGGGAATCGATGGGATTATCGGGGCGGAAATAACAATTGCGAGTGGCACTCATCTACTTCTCCTCGCCGAGACGCGCGAGGGGTACGGAAATCTCTCCACGCTCATCACACGGGCCCGCATGGACAACCCGCGCGGAGAGCCGTCCGTGTCGCTCGACCTCGTGGCGCAGCACGCGCGCGGGCTGTTCGCGCTCACGGGGTGCCCGCGTGGCTGGGTGCCGTCGCTCGTAGCGGGAGGCGATCTCGATGGCGCGTGCGAGGCAGCGGCGGCGATTAAAGACGCATTCGATGGCCGCATAGCCATCGAATGCTGGGATCATGGGCTGGCCGAAGAGCGCGAGACGGTGCGCGGTCTGATTGATGTCGCGCGCGCGCTCGACCTCCCCTGGGTCGTAACGAACGACGTGCATTACGCGCGCGCCCGCGATCGCATCGTGCACGACGTTTTATCGTGCCTCCGGCACGATAAAACGCTCGATACAATGGGGACGCGACTCCGTCCGAACGGTGAGTGGTACCTCAAGAGCGCGGCACAGATGCGGCGGCGCTGGCAGCACGCGCCGGAAGGGATCGTCGCAACGCGCGCGATCGCGGAGCGCTGCGCCTTCCGGATGGAACAGCTGGAGCCGACGCTGCCAGCGTTCCCGCTGCCACCGAAGGTGACCGCCGACGAGTACCTCGAGCGGCTGGTGATCCAGGGAGCGCAGGAACGCTGGGCAGCGGAACAGCCCGACGGCCGCGAGGACGTCTTTCCGACGGAAGCGCATCGCCGGCAGGTGGAGCATGAGCTGGGGATGATTCGCCGGCTCGGGCTGGCGGGATACTTCCTCATCGTCTGGGATATCGTGCGCTTTGCGCGGCGTGAGGGGATTCTCTGCCAGGGACGCGGATCGGCGGCGAACTCCGCGGTCTGCTACTGCCTCGGCATCACGGCGGTGGATCCGATTCGTCTCGGACTGCTATTCGAGCGCTTCCTGAGCGAGGAGCGCCGGGAAGCACCGGACATCGACATCGATTTCGCGCACCGCGAGCGCGAGCGGGTGATACAGTACGTCTACGAGAAGTACGGACGCGAGCACGCGGCGATGGTCTGTGAGCAGATCACCTATCGAGGCCGTTCGGCAGTGCGGGATTCGGCGCGCGTGCTGGGATTTTCCGTCGAGCAGGCGGACCGACTGGCGATGCTGAGCGATCGGTTCTCGGCGCGGGCGACGGCCGAGGCGCTTCGCGGCGAGTCGTTAGGCAACGAAGGTGAGGAGCGCGAGGAGACGGCGGAGGAAGTGATCGCTCGCGCGTTTGGTCAGCAGTTGATGCCCGGAACGTCGGCGACGCTGGAGTCGCGGGAAGTGAAGACCGAGGCGCGGGATGTGGGACGGGGGACGCGGGACGCGGGGCGCGGGGCGCGGGGCGGCGAAACATCGAAGGTGGCGCCGAAGGGAAAGAAACATCTCACGGCAGCCGATCGGCCGCGGCCGAACGCTGGCTACGAGCCCTACGGGAGCGAAACAGGCCACGACACGGTGCAGCAGAATCGGCGGTTCAACCAGTCACCAATCACCAGCCACCAGTCACCAGCCACCAGCCACCAGTCACCAGTCACCAGCCACCAATCACCGCCGCCGGAGTACATCGACCCGCACGCGAAGGAGACGCATAACGAGCGACGCAATCCGACGACGGCGATCTCGACGTCGGCGGAGGATCGGAAGTCACCATTGGCGCACGCCGGACTCGATCCCGCGGACAAGCGAGTGCGCGCGCTGGCCGAGATCGTAGACGGGCTGCACCAGGTGCCGCGGCACCGGTCGATCCATGTCGGGGGCTTCGTCCTCACGGCCGAGCCGCTGTCGACGGTGGTGCCGATCGAGCCGGCGTCGATGCCCGATCGAACGGTGATCCAGTGGGAGAAGGACGATCTCGATCCGGTGGGGCTGGTGAAGATCGATCTCCTCGGCCTGGGGATGCTCACGTTGATCCAGGATTGCCTGCTGTATGTCCGGCAGACGCGCGGCATCACGGTGGATCTGGCACGGCTGGATATGGATGATCAGGCGGTGTACGAGGACCTGTGCAGAGCCGACACGATCGGCGTCTTCCAGGTGGAGAGCCGCGCGCAGATGAACACACTGCCGCGACTCAAGCCGCGGTGCTTCTACGATCTGGTCGTGGAGGTCGCGATCATCCGGCCCGGCCCGATCCAGGGCGACATGGTGCATCCGTATCTGCGGCGGCGGGCGGGCGAAGAACCGGTCGAGTATCCGCATCCGTCGCTCGAGCCAATTCTCGCCCGCACGTTAGGCGTGCCGCTCTTTCAGGAGCAGGGGATGCAGGTGGCGATCGCGTGCGCCGGCTTCTCGCCGGGCGAAGCCGACATGCTGCGCCGCGCGATGGGACACAAGCGGAGCCGGGAGCGGATGGCGGCAATTTGTGCAAAGCTCATAGACGGAATGAAGAGCAATGGCATTGCCGAGGAGACGGCGCTCCGGATCTATAATCAGATCAATGCTTTTGCCGACTACGGTTTTCCGGAGTCGCACGCGGCGTCGTTCGCGCTGCTCGTCTATGCATCAGCGTTTCTGAAACATTATTACGCGCCGGAGTTCACGGCGGCGATCCTGAACGCGCAGCCGATGGGGTTCTACGCGCCAGGCACGTTGATCGAGGACGCGAAGCGTCACGGGGTGAAGGTCCGTCCGGTGGACGTGCGACACTCGCGCTGGGACGCGACGCTCGAGCGTGGGAGCAGCAGCTCGCCAGCGCCGGTGGTTCGGCTCGGCCTGCGCTCGGTGCGCGGGCTCGGACCGAAGGCGAAGGAGATCGTCGAGAGCGCCCTCGCGGAGGGACCGTTCGTGTCGATCGAAGATTTCGCGCGCCGGACGCGATTCGATCAGCGGACGCTGCGTCAGCTCGCGGAGGCAGGCGCGTTCGATGGCTTCGTGCCCGACGAGCCGGATCTTCGCAAGCGGCGCGCGGCGCTGTGGGAGGTGCTCGACGCGCTGCGCGGGGACGCCGGGCCGTTGGCGCCGCGCCGGCGGCGCGGCGTCGGCGCGGCATCGCGCGCCGCGGGGCTGCCGATGATGTCACCGGGAGAGCTGACCGAGGCGGACTATCGCATGACCGGCATCTCGCTCAACGGACATCCGATGTCGCACCTGCGGCCGCTGCTCGCGCCTAACGGCGTTCGCACGGCGCGGCAGCTCGCGACCGACGGAAAGGATGGCGAGCGGATCGCTGGCGCCGGCCTCGTGATCTGCCGTCAGCGGCCGGGCACGGCGAAGGGATTCGTGTTTCTCACCCTCGAAGACGAAACAGGCACGGTGAACGTCGTCGTGACGCCGAAGCGCTTCGAGCGGCAGGCGCTATTGATCTCGACCACGCCACTGCTCCTCGTGCGCGGAACGCTCCAGGTGGAGCAGGGCGTGGTGAACATTCGCGGCGAGGAGTTCCGCGGCCTCAAGGCCGAAGTCGGCGCGGAGTACGCGCAGCGCCACGATTTCCACTAGCC
>JAJKIR010000130.1 GCA_021154325.1 Gemmatimonas sp. | reverse complement strand
TGAACGCTTGATTCAAGAGTCGATTCCGTCTACACTCTATGTCGCGCTGGAGCGCGAAAACGTTTGTAGGAATTGAGGAGTCGTCCGGCAATGGAACTACTACCTTCCGCAGTCGATCGAGAGCCTGTGCCTCGCGCCGCGCCGCGGCTCACGGACGAAGGGTTTGCAATCCTTCGCACTGCCCTCGAGAAGCACATCGCCTCGCCGAGCCCCAATACGCGCTCGGGCCTGAGACACGCAATCGAGCGCATCTGTCTCGACGCCAGACGCAGCGATTGGCCGCCGGAGTCGATACTGGTTGCACTCAAGCGAGCGCTCGACGGCATTCCGGCTGTCGCCCGCCTGCCGCGCGGACCGGAGCGCGATGAGTTCGTCGCCCCGCTCGTGTCGCTGTGCATCGCGGAGTATTATCGCCGACCGTCGACGTTCGCTTCCGACTTACCCTCCGTGCTGCCCATCGGGAACGCTGACGAGAGAGGGAAGCCGCGATCGGCTGAAGCGGCGAGGGCGAACACGAGCACCATCGCTGCCAAGAGCTTGTCGCGCCGGTTGCTGCTGCGACTTCTCTCTCCGAGAGAACATCGCTCGCGCCGTACGCTCGCCGCGCAGCTCGGAACGTCAGAGTCGGCGCTCGGCGAGTTCGAGAGCGGCACGCGATTGATGCCGCTGGACCTGCAGGAACGACTTGCCGCCTACGTTCTGGCTCGCGAGCCGGAGCTCGGTCGACTCGCGCGCCAGCTCCAGGGGCAGCTTCACGCGGCGCGGCGCTACGAGGCCGGCGACGTCGTGCGACACCTAACGAGCCCGCGATGATGCGAGATCGCGATGCCGGCCTGCCGGAGGATCTTCTGCGCCAGATCACGAGCCGAGTGCGACCGGCGTGCCCGGACATTCCCGAGGATGTCTTCCGGCAGCTCGTAGAGGAGCTCGCGATGATCAGGCTCAGGTACGACGGCAAGAAGCCCGCTCCGCCGCTGCAATAGGCGATCGCTTTCGGGTTCCAGCTGTCCGCGCCTGGAGAGCCCAGGGTTCTGGGACGCGAATTAACGCGAATGGGAGCGAATCCCACGCGCACCACCACGAACTCCAGCAACAATCCAATCATAAATTGGCCACGCCCGATCGCATCCAAGCGGCGCGCGGTTGGATTCGCTCGCATTCGCGTCAATTCGCGTCAAAAAGCCCTTGCCTCACCAGGCGGCAGATTTGCAGTGCCCGGTAGCCGATGTAGAATCAGATCGTGCTTCCACAAATCGTCGTCCGCATTGGCGCCAGTGTGCTATCGGCGCGACTCGAGGCGGAGCGGTCGCCGCGAACTGTCGAAGCATTCCTTGACCACCTCCCGCTCCGTGGGCAGCTCGTTCACGCGCGCTGGAGCGGCGAAGCGCTCTGGATGCCTCTCGGAGAGATGGCGCTGTACGACGGATACGAGGACCCCACCAGCTATCCCGCGCCTGGTCAGGTGCTCTGGCATCCCCCGGGGGTGAGCGAAGCCGAGCTCCTCGTTCCGTATGGGCCGACCCGCTTCGCCAGCAAAGCCGGGCAGTTGGCCGGCAACCACTTTCTCACGCTCGAGGTCGATCACGCCCAGCTCGCGACTCTCGGGCGGGCTGTGCTCTGGAACGGAGCGGCGGAGGTCTCCTTCGAGAGAGAGCCCTGATGCGCGCCGCTCGCGGTGAAACTCCCGACCCGGGATCGAGGTAGGCTGACCCGTCCGGTGACGGCGTTACGTATAGCGTCGTGTATACGAGATGAACCCAGACGCCCGACCGCTCGCGAAGAGTAGCAATGGAAGTCGATAAGCTGGCCGCTCCACCAAATCGAAGGACGTACCGCGCGACGATCGCGGCGCTGCTCTCAGGTCACTGGGGCGCGCTGATGCTCGGCCTCGCCGCTGTCGGCGTCGAGACTGCCGCGGCGCTGCTCGAGCCGTGGCCTATCAAGGTCGTGCTCGATACGGTCCTCCACACCAAGCCACTGCCGCAGCCGTTGGTACAGATGCTGGGCACCGGGGTCGCCTCGAATGGCATGGTGGTTCTCGAGCTGGCCGCGGGCGCTGTGCTCCTCATCGCGATCGTTGCCGCCGCCGCGAGCTACGCGGAAAAGCAGTGCGTCACCACCCTCGGCCAACGCGTGACGCACGAGCTGCGCAGCCGGATCTACACGCACGCGCAGCGGCTGTCGATGTCGTACCACGACCGGAAGCGCACAGGCGATGTGATCAGCACCGTCACCGCCGACGTCGACGCGATTCAGAGCGCCATTTCGTCCAGTCTCCTCGACACGCTGTACTACACGATGCTGCTGGTCGGCATGAGCAGCCTGATGCTCTATCTCGACTGGCGATTCACCCTGATCGCGCTCTCGATCCTTCCCGCGCTCGTGATCGTCGTCTTCACCCTCACGCGACGCATCAAGCGGGCGTCACGCGACGTGCGGCGTCGTGAGGCGGACCTCATGTCGACGATGAACGAAGTGCTCTCGTCGATCCGGCTCGTGAAGGCATTCGGCCGGGAGGATCACGAGCGGCATCGCTTCGAGTCCGAGAGCGAGAAGATCGTTGCCTCGACGCTCCGGGCGCGCGACGTGAAGGCCAAGCTCGCGCCCGCTGTCGAGGTGATCGTGGCGTTAGGCGCCGCGCTCGTCCTCTTTGTCGGCGCTCGGCACGTACTCGAGGGCGCATTGAGCGCCGGCGCGCTCGTCGTCTTTTTGCTCTACCTGAACAAGATGTACAAGCCGATTCGCGAGCTGTCGAAGCTCACGGACACCTACTCGCGCGCGATCGTGGCGCTGGACCGAATCAACAACTTCTTCGCCATCGAGCTGGACGTGCCCGACTTGCCCGGTGCACGCCGCGCCCACCGCTTCCGCGGCGCCATCACGCTCGAGCGCGTGAGCTTTGGGTATGGGCCCGATCGGCCGACGCTCGTCGACGTCGATCTCACCATTCCCGCGGGTGCCGTTGCGGCGATTGTCGGACCGACGGGTGCGGGGAAGTCGACGCTCATCAACCTCATCGCGCGCTTCTACGATCCACAGTCTGGGCGCGTGCTGATCGACGGACAGGACGTGCGCTCCTTCTACCAGGAGTCGCTGCGGGAGCGCATCAGCTTCGTGCTCCAGGACACGCTCCTCTTTCGCGGCGCCGTCTGGCAGAACATCGCCTATGGAAAGCCGGAAGCGACACGCCGCGAGATCATGCGCGCCGCCGAGCTGGCGAATGCCGACGAGTTCATTCGCGAGCTGCCGGAGGGATACAAGACGATGGTCGGCGAGCGCGGCGTCACATTGTCCGGCGGACAGCAGCGGCGCATCGCGATCGCGAGAGCGATCATCCGCGACGCGCCGATTCTGATTCTCGACGAGCCGTTGACGGGATTGGACGCGGCCTCGGAATCTCTCGTTCTCGACGCGCTCCGCCAGTTGATGCGCGGGAAGACGACGGTGACGATCGCGCACAACCTGGCAACGGTGCAACACGCCGACGTCATCTTCGTGCTCGATCACGGACGCGTGTGCGAGCGCGGCACGCACGCATCGCTCCTCGCGGCGGGTGGCATGTACGCGCGACTCCACGAGCTGCAAACGACTCGAGGCGGAGTGAAAGCGCCGGGCCTCGAGATAGTGGGGCGTACGCTGCGCACGGCGGAACAGAGCTAGAGTCTGTCATCCCGAGGAGCGAAGGGACGAGGGATCTGCTTTCCCGCGCCACGAAAGATCCTTGCGGCGTAGATCCACGAAGGCCCCTGACGACACTGACAAGCCCTGAAACCACTGACAAAAGAGCGACAACGGCCTTCTAAAAAGGTGTTGTCGCTCTTTTGTAGTATCTGCGGAATCCGCGGAATCTGCGAAATCTACGTTCCCTTCCCCTCTACTGGTCTTGGGATGCCTCCTCCGCGCGCGGAGCGGGAGCGCGCGCGAGCAGCGCGCGCGACTCCATATAGAACGGATCTGCTTTGTGAGCGCAGCGAACAAAAGCAGATCCCTCGTCGCTTCGCTCCTCGGGATGACAGACGTTACGGTGAGAAGTTCGGGTTCGCGTTCGTCTCCTGCGGCGGAATCGGGGCGCAGAAGCTCGAGCCGAATGCTGGTGGCGTTTTGTTCGGGACGTAGAACGGATCGGTGGTCGGATCCGTCAGCACGGAACCCAGAGCAACCGACGGATTGCGACGGAGATCGCCGAGCTTCTTCCCCTCGAGCCAGAAATCGCGCGCGCGCTGATTCAGCAGCTCCGTGAGGACGGAGAGCGAATCCGTGGCGCCGCCGTAGGCCCCCTGCCCTCCCGCCGTGCGGCGGGCATTGATCACCGTCAACGCCGATGCGGTGTTGCCACTGCCGTGGAGTGCGGCTTCCGCGGCGATGTACTGCGCCTCGAGGCCCGACGCGAGGCGAATCGGATCGCCATAGCCGTTGTACTTGGCCTGCGCGACGAACTTCACTCCGTTGAGTGTCGATCCCGGTCGCGAGCTGTCGACGGGAAGGCGGGTATCGACGATGCGATAGCGCTGCGGCGCGACGAGCTGGCCTCCGACCGTACTGCCGTAGATCTGATTGCCTAACGTCGCTTGCGTGCTCACGTTCGCGCTCGTCAGGACGTTCACCGAGAAGCTCGCCGGCACCAGCGCCGCCGTTTGACCGGCCTTGGCGTAGTCGCCCTTCTGCAGGTATGCGCGCGCGAGTCCGACATTCGACGCATTGAGGATCGATGCGCCGGCGCTGCCCGCCGCCGTCGCGACCGTGACCGCGTTGGTGAAGCGCGTGATCGCCGAATCGAGCAGCTGCGTATCACTGAGCTGCGGTCCGCCCTGAATCACGCCGGCGCACATCGTCTCCGCCATCAGCTCGAGCGCGAACCCCATGTTCATCGAAGCCCGGGCGAGGTTCAGGTCCGTCGCCGCACCCGGCCCGCCCTGCAGGGCAAGGATCGCGTTCTCGTTCGAGGCAGTAGCGAGACTCAATGGAGCGAAGAAGTCGGCGTTGATATCGTCGCTCGAGGCAAAGACCCGCGCTGCGAGCCGTTTCGTCTGCAGCCGCGCCGCGCCGGTCCAGAGCTCATCGGAGACGAGGCCGCCAAAGAGCGCGACGCTCTGGAAGGCGATGTAGAGGTTCGTCTGCGACGAGAGGGCGAGCGTGGTGCCGTCGGTGTTCGGGTTGAAGGTCGCGGCATCGATCACCGTCGGATTTTTCACGTCGAGATTGCAGGCCGTGAACCCGAGTGCCGTCGCGGTCGCAATGCCGAGGACCGCTGTGGTTTTGAGAATTCTCATCATGGCTCGTCTCCGTCAGAACTGAAGGTTGAGGCGAACGAGCCAACGGCGCGGCTGCGGCACCGTGAACTCCTCGATGC
>JAJKIR010000129.1 GCA_021154325.1 Gemmatimonas sp. | reverse complement strand
CGCATCCAGGCGTGGGGCTACGACGCGCGCGATCGCAAACAATATCGCTACCACGAGCGTGCCGTCGAGCGGCGCGAGCTGCGCAAGTACTACCGCATGCGTCAACTTGCCAAGTCGCTCCCGAAGATGCGGGCCATGCTCCGCGAGGACGCTGCCCATCGCGACCTCACGCGCCACACCGTCGCGGCCACGGTGCTGCGCCTCATCAGCGAGAGCTTCTGCCGCGTTGGCGGAGAGCGGTACGCGCGGGAGAATGGGACGTACGGCATAACGACGCTGCGCAAGAAGCACGTCTCGATCGAGGGAGACTGCGTCGTGCTCTCGTATCTCGGCAAGAGCAACAAGAAGCAGCGGCAGGTCGTCGTCAATCGCGAGCTGGCGAAGCTGGTGGCGCGCGAGCTCAAGGCGCCAGGCTCGCGACTCTTTCGCTATCGCAATCCCGACGGGAGCTGGTGCGACCTCACGGCGCGCGACGTCAACAACTACGTGCACGAGCGGCTCGGGCCGCACTTCAGCGCGAAGGACTTCCGAACGTGGGGTGGAACGCTCCGCGCCGCGACCGTGCTGGCCGAGCTCGGCCCGGCGCGCAACGAGCGCGAAGCGAAGAGGAACGTCGCCATGGCGATGCGACTCGTCTCGTCGGAGCTCGGCAACACGCCGACGATTTGCCGCAAGTCGTACGTCCATCCAATCGTGGTCGCGCGCTACATCGACGAGGGCGATACGATTGCGCTGCCGGCGGCGCGCCGCGCCGCCAGCGATCGTGGCCAGGCGCATTCTCCTGAGGAACGGGCGCTCATCGCATTTCTCGACCGCCATTTCCCGGAGCGGCGGCGGAAGCCGAGGCACGAGGACGACGAGGACGAACGACGCGCGGCCTGATCGCGCTCGATAACTTTCAGGCGTGGACATCATCCAATCGGTGCGCTGGACCGAGGACGGTCGCGGCGTTCGCATCATCGATCAGCGGCTGCTACCCGGCGCGCTCGTGGAGCGGGAGCTTCGCACCCTCGCCGACGTGCGGGAGGCGATTCGGACGCTCGCCGTCCGCGGCGCGCCGGCGATCGGCATTGCCGGCGCGATGGGACTCGTCGCGGTGCTCTCGCCTAACGAGTCGGCGAGCCGCGATGCGCTGCTTGCGGACGCGCGTCGGGTCGCGTCCGATATCTCGGCGACGCGCCCGACGGCGGTGAACCTCGCGTGGGCGCTCGAGCGCGTTCTGCGCGCCGCGGCGTCGGCCGATGGCGCCGGTACAGCGATCATCGCGGCGATGCGGCGTGAGGCGAGCGCGATACTGGAGGAGGACCGCGAGATGTGTCGGCGCATCGGCGAGCACGGCCTCTCTCTCCTCCACGATGGCGCACGAGTGCTCACGCACTGCAATGCCGGTGCGCTCGCCACGGGCGGCATCGGTACGGCCCTGGCGCCGATCTACGTCGCGAAGGAGCGCGGGTGGCGGATGGAGGTCTTCGTCGACGAGTCGCGGCCGCTGCTGCAGGGGAGCCGCCTGACGGCCTGGGAGCTCCAGCGCGCGGGAGTGCCCGTCACGGTGCTCACCGACGGCATGGCCGCGTCGCTGATGCGTGAGCAGGGCATCGACCTGTGCATCGTGGGCGCGGACCGGATCGCCGCCAATGGTGACGTCGCCAATAAGATCGGGACGTACTCGCTTGCGATTGCGGCGCGCTATCACGAGGTGCCGTTCATCGTCGCCGCGCCAACGTCGACACTGGATCCGGCGACCGCTACCGGAAATGAGATCGTCATCGAGCAGCGCCCGCCGGACGAAGTGCGGCGCATCGGAGACGTGGCGACGGCACCACCAGGCGTCTGCGCATACAATCCGGCGTTCGACGTCACGCCGGCGGCGCTGGTTTCGGCGATCGTCACCGATCGTGGCGTCCACCGCCCGCCGTACGCGTTCTCCGAATCGTTAGGCCAGCTCGCCGCGGGTGAGGCCGTCCGATGACACGGCGCCGAGAATTCGAGCTCGCGCTCCAGGCGCACTGCCAGGCGCTCGCGGCCTGCCGCCGCTGTGGTCTCGGAGACGACGTGAGGCCGATTGTCTCCCTGGCCCGCCGGCCGCGCGTGATGCTCGTGGGTCAAGCGCCCGGAAAAGTCGAGAGCGCCGGCGGTCGCGCATTCGCGGGCCGGGCCGGGAAGACGCTCTTCCGCTGGCTCGAGCGAATTGGCCTCGACGAAGCGACGGCGCGTGAACGGATCTATATCGCGGCGATCACCCGGTGTTATCCGGGTCCAAGTCCGAGCGGTCGGGGTGATCGCGTGCCGTCGCCGGCGGAACGCGCCAACTGCGGCAGCTGGCTCGAGGACGAGCTGCGACTCGTCCGGCCGCGGCTGCTCATCCCAGTGGGGCGTCTCGCCATCGAACGCTTCCTCCCACGGCTGCCGCTCGAGGACCTGATCGGACGCGAGCACCAGATCGAGTGCGCCGGCGCGAAGGTAGTTGCCATACCATTGCCTCATCCCAGCGGTGCCAGCAGTTGGATCCATCAGGACAATCACGGCGAGCTTCTGTCGCGTGCTTTGCGATGCATTCGCGGGCGCCTCACCGAGCTCGGCGTGCTCCGCGAGGATACAAAGCGGAGCGTGGCCTGATGCTCGCGCTCCTGCTCGCGCTCCAGCTGCACGCGCCGGGAGACCATCCATCGGGCGACAGCTGGTTCGGGGTCGACAAGGTGAAGCATTTCTTCATGGGGGCGTTCGTTCAAAGTGTCGCCTACAGCGCCATTCGGGCTTCAGGCGGGCGACACGATGCTTCGCTCGCCGGTGCCGTGGGAATCACCGCTGGCGTCAGCATCGCGAAGGAATTCTGGGACGCCCACAGCGGCGGGGCGCCGAGCGCGCGCGACCTCGTCTGGGACGCAGCCGGTGCCGGCACCGCCACGCTGCTGCTGCGACGCTCGGTACGCTGAGGGTGCCGCCGTCGTAATCTGTGACTCGCGCGCTTGCCTTATATTGGGTTGGATGGAAGTATCAACGGACTCGGCGTCTGTGTGCAGGCCACTCCAACCGATTCCGCGCATGACGAAACCGCCCGGCCCCGCCCAGCAGCCATCGTCGAGCACCGAGGCGTCGCACGACCGCCGGTCGAACCCGGAGCTGCGACGGCTCATCGAAGAGATGCTGGAGCGAGTACGGCAGATGAATCGGAACGTCCTGGTCTGGAGCCCCGAGGAGCGCGCACGCGCCGAGGCCGACCTCGAGTCGGTGATGGCGCGGGTTCGCCGGTTGGCGGGAGAACGGCGGGCGGAGTAGCACGCAACGCCTAACGGTGAAGGCACGATGAAGGCACGCACAAAATTCCTGATCGGTGGCGCGCTGGTTCTCGGACCGGTGGGCTACCTCATGGCGAGCTCGATCCGGCAGACAGGTGTCTACTATCTGACGCCGACGGAGCTGTCGACGAAGCTGGCCGCCGACTCGACCTTTCGGGATATCGGCGTGAAGGTCGGCGCGCGAGTTGTCCCTGGATCCATCCAGCGCGATCCCGGTGGTCGTGAGTACGCGTTCCGCGTTACCGACGGCGCGAAGACGTTTCCGGTCGTCTATCGTGGTCTCGCTCCCGACACGTTCACCGATAGCGTCGACGTCGTCGTGGAGGGCCGCATGGGCCGCGACGGTACCTTCCGCGCAACGACGTTGCTCGCGAAGTGCGCGTCGCGTTACGAGAGCGCGCCGCAGAAGTACCGAGAGACGCCGGGCTACAAGTCGGCGACGGCGGGAGGGCAGCGCGCTTGATCCTCATCGGCGAGCTCGCGCTGTGGGTCGGTCTGCTGATGGCAGCGTGGGCGTGCACGGTCTCGTTCGCAGGCGGTGCGCTGGGACGGGATGACCTGGTCGCGAGCGGCCGGCGCGCGATCTACGCGACGTTCGCGATGGTGCTCGTCGCCTCGATCGGCCTCTGGACCGCGCTGCTGTCGCGCGACTTCTCGCTCGAGTACGTGGCGGGGCACATCAGCGCGAACATGCCTAACGTCTACGTGTTCACGGCCTTCTGGAGCGGCCAGGCCGGCTCGATGCTCTTCTGGGCGCTGATCCTGTCCTTTTATTCCGCGATCGCAGTGTACGCGAATCGCGAGCGCAATCGCGTGCTGATCCCCTACGCCGCGGGCACGCTCGGCGCGATCATTCTCTTCTTTCTCGCCACGACCTGCTTCAAGGCGAATCCGTTCGCGAGGCTCGACTGGACGCCGATGGACGGCCGCGGGATGAATCCGCAGCTGCAGAATCCCGGCATGGCGATCCATCCGCCAAACCTCTATCTCGGCTACGTCGCGACGGCGGTGCCGTTCGCGTTCGCGATCGCGGCGCTCGTCACGCGCCGTCTCGATGCGGAATGGCTGGGGGTCGTCAGGCGATGGTCGCTGCTTTCCTGGTTCTTTCTCACGGTCGGGATCGTGCTCGGCATGTGGTGGGCGTACGTCGAGCTCGGGTGGGGTGGGTACTGGGCGTGGGATCCGGTCGAGAATGCGTCGTTCCTTCCCTGGCTCACGGGCACCGCGTTCCTGCACTCGATCATGATCCAGGAAAAGCGCGGGATGCTCCGCAAGTGGAACGTCGTGCTCGTCGTCGTCACGTTCCTGCTCTCGATCTTCGGCACCTTCATTACACGCAGCGGTGTAGTCGAAAGCGTTCATTCGTTCGCCCAGTCGCCGGTCGGGTCCTGGTTCGCGGCGTTCTTCTTCCTCGCTACGGGAACCACGATCTATCTCGTCGCGACGCGGCTCAGAAATCTCGAGGCCAAAGCGGAGCTCGAGAGTCTTGTGAGCCGCGAGGCGGCGTTCCTCTACAACAATCTCGTGCTCGTCGGCATTGCGTTCGCCGTGCTCTGGGGAACGCTCTTCCCGATTCTGTCGGAGTGGGTGCGTGCCGAAAAGATCACGGTCGGTCCGCCCTTCTTTAACTCGGTGAACATTCCGCTCGGGCTCCTGCTCCTCGCGCTCACTGGTGTCGGGCCGCTCATTGCCTGGCGCAAGGCGTCGACCGCGAACCTCAGGCGGCAGTTTGCCGTGCCTACCGCTTGCGGAGTCGCGCTGGGTGTGCTCCTCCTCGCGTTAGGCATGCGCAACGGGCACGCCCTCGTCACGTACACGCTCGCCGGCTTTGTCGCCGGGACGATTCTGCAGGAGTTCTACAAGGGCGTGAGCGCGCGTCGGACAATTCACGGCGAGAGCGTACCGATCGGGTTCGTGCGGCTCGTGGCGCGCAATCGCCGCCGATACGGCGGCTACATCGTGCACGCCGGCATCGTCATGCTCTTCGCCGCGTTCGCCGGGCTCGCCTTTCGCACCGAGCACGACGTCACGCTGCGCACCGGGCAGGAGTTCGCGACGAACGATCCATACGGCCATCACTGGCGCTTCGTGAGTCAGGGCGCCTCGACCGACAAGCGCGCCAATCGCATGGTGACGTCAGTCGCGCTCGAGACCTTTCGTGACGGCAAGCCGGCGGGCTTCATCAAATCTGAAAAGCGCCAATACTTCGACAGCGCCGACCGTCCGACCTTCGAGCCGTCGACTGAAGTCGGCATCCGCAGCACCGCCAAGCTGGACACCTACGTCGTTCTCGCCGGCGTGCGGGGCGACGTCGCCGAGCTGCGCGTGACCTTCAATCCGCTCGTGGTGTGGGTATGGATCGGTGGCGCGCTGATGGCGATCGGTGGGTTGATCGTCATGTGGCCGCAGGCACAGCGTCGACCCGTGCCGCAGGCCGGCTATGTCTCCGTGCTCGCTCCCGCGCGGGAACCGGCGGCGGCGGGCGCCGGTGTCTGAGTTGAGTATCTGCTCATGAAGCGCAGGGAATTTCTCACGCGCGTCGCCGGCGGGACGGTGGGAACGCTTTCCTTCGCCCTCATGGGGCGCGGCGCGAGCGCCCAGGCACCGCAGGCCCCGACCTCGTTCGACTCGTCCAATCTGTTCGCGATGGATCAATCGGCCTCGCGGCCGGTGCGGCTCCCGCCCAAGCCCGGAACACGCGTCGTCGTCAGCGCCGACGAGCGCGATGCACTCGAGCATCGCATTCGCTGCCAGTGCGGCTGCACCCTCGACGTGTACACGTGCCGCACGACGGATTTCAGCTGTCAGGTCTCCCCGTCCATGCACCGCGACGTGATGGGCCTCGTCTCCGGCGGCTACAGTGCGCAGGAGATCATCGAAGCGTTCGTCGGAGTCTACGGCGAGCGCGTGCTCATGGCACCGTCGACCAGTGGCTTCAACCTGCTGGGGTGGGTCGCGCCATTCGCCGCCCTGGGCGGCGGCGCCATCCTGGTCACGGCACTTCTGCGTACATGGCGGCGACCAGCGGCGCCGAATGCCGCCCCGCGACTTTCCACGGTGCGCTCGTCCGACGCGACTGACGAGGAGCGCGCGCGCCTCGACGCCGCGGTGCGCGACGACCGATGAACTCCGCCATAGGTGCGCTTGTCGTGGGGACAGTGCTCGCCATCGGTGCGCTCGCCTTCGTGCTCTACCCGTTGTTCTTCGTGCAGACTACGGCGCGCGCGGTGCCGCCGCGTCGGGTCGAGAGCTGGTCCGATGACGTTGCCGTCGCCGCGCTCCGCGAAATCGAGTTCGACCGCGCAACAGGGAAGCTCTCCGAGGCCGACTACGCTCAGCTCAAGGCGCAGTACACCCGCGACGCGCTCGCGCAGATGCGCCGCGCACCGGCGATCGGTGCGGAGGAGGACGACCTCGAAGCCACGATTCGCGCCTATCGCGCAGAACGTCCCGCCTGTCATCGCTGCGGGCCGCGTCCCGAGACGGACGCGATCTTCTGCTCGAATTGCGGGCAGTACCTGCCGGGTTCTTGCGAGCAGTGCGGCCAGAAGGTCGAGGAGACCGGCGCGCACTTCTGCTCTGCCTGCGGACATCGATTGGCAGCGTGAGCGCTTACTAAAAACGAAGCACCCCGACGATGCGAATCGTCGGGGTGCTTCGTTTCTGGGACCGAGTGTTACTCGCTCTTCTTCGCGGCCGAATCGGCCTTCGCCTTCGTCGACTTGCGCGCCTTGTGCGACTTGGCACTGGCGGTCTTCGTGCCGGAGCTCGACTTGGCGGCGGCGGCCTTCGCGGACTTCTTGGTCGTGTCCGGCTTCGTCTGGCCAGCCTGCTGGGCGGCGGCCTGCGCGTGCAGGCGCGGAGCCACGGCGAACATCAGAGCCGCGACGGCCGCGGCGAGGGTGAGACGCTTCATGCAACTTCCTCCGGAGGGGGTGGGTGGGGTTAGGCGCGTCGATCATTCGCGACCCGCCATTTCCGACCCCGGCATCTCGAAGCCGGTCACACTGGGCGGAGGGCCCGACTACCGCTCGATTGTGTGCAGCCGCCGGAGCGCGACCTGGATCGGTACGAGCGTCGAGACGAGGCACAGCGCACCCGCGAGGCTGAAGCCGACCACCATCTCGGTAAGGTCTTTTGGGGTCCCAAATGTCCGCGCACTCAGGTAGCCGTAGACCGGGCGCGCCTCGAGTACCACCACGCCGCCAATGACCGCCACCGCCGCCATCATGAAGAGAAGCCCGCCAAACGAGGTCGGAATCTGCGCGGCGTTCTCCGTCTCGAACTGCGGGAAGAGCGTACCGAAGCCGAGTGCGAGCCCGGCGAGGGCGAGCGTCATCGCCGCGATCGTCACGACCGACACGAGGAACATGAAGGTGCTCACCTGCAGCAGGTAGTTCGTGACGCCCACGATGAGGAGCGCGAGCAGGAGCAACGGGAGTGTTCCGACCCAGAACTTGGACCAGAGAAGGTCGCGCACCGACATCGGGCTCGATCGGAGAAGCCAGAGGGTACGACCCTCGAGGCTCACGCCAGGAAAGATGAAGCGCGCCGCGATCGACGCGAGAACGAATCCCGCCAGCACCAGGTTGAGAAATGGAACGACGTTTCTCAGGAAGAACGTCATCCCGTCACCCTTGAGCGGAAGAAACTTGATGTTGAAGACATACACGACCACCAGCACGGCCAGCAGCAGGAGCTGCGACCATTGTGTCGTGTCGCGGAAAAAGAGCCGTACCTCCTTGAGGACGAGCTCGCGGCGGAGGATGCCTAACGGCCCCAGCACCCGGTTGGCAAACCGCGTGAAATGTCCGCCGCGCGCCCACCGTTCGGCGCTCTCCTGCGCCTTGCTGAATCCCTGAGGATACAGTCTCCAGTGGAGCAGCGCGCCGAGGACGACAGCCGCGGCCGCGGTCGACCAGAGCAGATACCAGGGAAGAAGATCCGTCTTGTACGTGAGCCACGCCATTGTCGCCCGCTGTACCCATTCGCTCGGCAGAAACGGCGACGTCGGCGTCCGCAGCAGGGTGATGAAGTCGACGAGCGAGCGGAACCCCTCGGGCTTCGCGAACCGCTCCGGCCTAACGAGACGGAAGAGGAGGACGATGCCGCTTGCCGTGAGGATCGCGATAACGCTGAGGATGTCGCGCGTTCGTCGCGCCGGAAAGATGTTCACCAGCAGCAACGTCACCGCGGCGCCGATCGCGGCCGGGACCATGAGGAAGGGAACGAGCAGCCCCATCACGACGAGCGGAAAGAACGGTCCCCCGGAGTACACCACGCCGTACGCGGCGAATAGCGGCACCGCCATCAGCAGCACCATCCAGCTCGAGTGCACGAGCGTCTCGAGCAGCTTCGCCCCGTAGAGTTTGAGCCAGTCGACCGGACCGCCGACCAGCAGGTCGAGGTCGCGAGCCAGAAAAAAGCTCGAGAGCGCGGTGATGACGTTCGAGAGAAGCAGGATCGAGAAGAAGCCGACCAGGATCAGGCCGAGCAGCTTCCCGGCGAGCAGCGGTCCGATCTCCTGGACACCGCGAAAGTACTTCAGCAGTCGGAACACGACTCCGAAAATGAACGCCCAGAACAGGGCGCCGAAGACCGCGAGCACGATAAATCGCGCCGTTCTGCCGCTCTTTCCTCCCAACCCTCTGGTCCTGGCGGTGAGAACTTTCGGACCAAGCAGATGAAACAGGGAAGGGTCGGGGCGAGCGACACTCTCCCCGCTCGAAAAACTACGCATCGAGAACCTCCACCAGCTCTCGCGCCGCGTTCTCGCCGGTGAGCTTGAGGAAGATGTGCTCCAGGCCCGTGGCCCCGGCTTCGGCGTCCTGACGCAACTCGTCCATCGTGCCGCAGGCGCGGATCTTCCCGGCCTGGATGATCCCGATCCGGTCGCATAACGACTGCGCGACTTCGAGTGTGTGCGTCGACATCATGATCGTGTGGCCCCGCCGCGTGTACTCGCGAAAGAGATCCTTCAGGATCTTGGCGGCTTTGGGGTCGAGGCCGACCATCGGCTCGTCGACAACGATCACCTCGGGGCGGTGCACGAATGCGCTCGAGATGATCAGCTTCTGGCGCATGCCGTGGCTGTAGCTCTCCACCAGCTCATCGCGCCATTCCTCCAGATCGAACAGCGCGAGGAGCTCACGCGCGCGATGCTCGACCTGCGCACCGCTCTGCTCGTAGAGTCCCGCGACGAAACGCAGGAACTCCGCGCCCGTGAGCTTCTCGTAGATGAACGGCCGGTCGGGGATGAAGCCGAGCTTCGCTTTCGCCGCTCGGGGATCTTTCACGATGTCGATGCCGGCAATCTCGATTCGGCCGGCACTCGGGCGAAGGATGCCCGCGATCATCCGCAGCGTCGTCGTCTTCCCCGCGCCGTTAGGTCCGAGAAAGCCGAACAGCTCTCCTCGGGGCACATCGAGGTCGATGTTGTCGACGGCGGTGAAGGAGCCGTAGCGTTTGCTGAGGCCGGAGAGGCGGATCATCGGCGAGGTGCTAGGTGTTAGGTGCTAGGTGCTAGGTGTTCGCAGGTGTGCAGTTCTAGCACCTATCACCTAGTACCTAGCACCTCAATTCGCAGTCTTCCCATCAGACGAATCATCTCCGCCTGACGTCCCAACCCGCCGATGGTGAACCGCAGGTGTGCCGCGTCAGCCGGGAATTGCCCAAAGGTTGGATCGACCGAGACCCAGTCGTGCAGGAAGATCTCCGGCCAGGCGTGGTAGTAGAACTTCCCGTCGATGTACGCCAGGCCGGCATCGACGCGGGCAGGAATGCCGGCCGCGCGCGCCAGCGCTACGAAGAGCTGCGCGTGCTCGTTGCAGTCGCCGCCGCGAGCGCGCAACACCTGCAGCGCGCTCGGAATACCGAACGTGATGCGCTTCTTGAGTGAATCGTAAACCCAGCGATTGATGCGCTCGGCGACGACGCGCGGATCGCGTTGGCCCCGGGCGAGCCGCTGCGCGAGCCGCACGATCTCCGGATGGTTGCTCTGGACGAGCGGCTCCGCCATCGTGAGCTCCGGCATCAACTTTCGCCCGCCGTCCGGGAGCGAGTACGCGGCCACCAGCGAGGACGGTGCCTCGCGTGTCACGACGAGCGTGTCGCCGAAGAGCCGTTGCCGCGAGCTCGTGAGATCGAACCCGCGGAGATCCGCGTTGCCTAACGTGACTCGGAGTGAGGCGACGCGCTCGTCGAGGCGGCGGTTGGCGCCGATGGCTGTTGTCTCGAGGATATCACGATCCTCCGAGACGATCGCGTCCCCGCCGCCCTTGGCCGTCGCGAGCCGCCAGTTCTCGAACGCGACCTCGTACGGCAGGCGCCGCAGCTCGAATCCAAGCTGTGAGGTCTGCACGACGCGTCCCTGCTCGTCGATCCACCCGGTGAAGCCGGCCGCGCCGGCCCCGGTGTCGGTCACGATGCGGAATGCGCGCAGCGTGTCGGGCTGCACCCCCACCCAGCTGCCCGTTGTCCGGTCGAGGCTCGAGCTGTCGTTGACCACGAAGCTCGACTCGGCGGCGACTGAGAGTGAGACCTCCCGCGGCGTGAGCCCAACCGGGTCGAAGACAGGCAGCTTGTACTTCTTGCCGACCGACGGGTCCTCGCCCAGTGCGACCGCCAGAGGAAGGAGAGTCGGGAGGAGAATTGGTCCGCTGAGACGGATCCGCTGCGTGTCGACGGGAGCATTGTTCCCCGTCGCGAGCATGAGGATAAGCAGCGAATCATCGACAACTCGTCCACGAGCCACGATCGGATCGGCATCTCCCTCGAATGTGACGACGAAGGCCTTCGTGTGCAGCTTGCGCGTGAGCACGACGTGCGTGCGTGCCGACGCGCGGTGCACGCGGCCGCCGACCGGCAGGTCCGCCACGAGATAGTCGTCGACGGAGATGGTCGTGGTTGCCGTATCGATCGAGGAAGACGCGAAGCCGATCTGGCGGTTGCCCTGCATCACCGCGTAGTACACGGCGCCGGGTGAGACGCGCAGCGCGGCTTCGGACAGGCGCTCGGTATTCGGTCGGAAGTACTCGCGCCTGACGAGAAAACCGAGCCCACCGACCCAGAGGAGCAGGATGACGCCCGCCAGGAGAGCGCGCGGGCTGGTGAAGCGATGGCGATCGGTCACAATCCGCTCCGAGTCACCGCGGCGGACAGCGCTCGCTCCTCGTCCGGCGTCTCAGCAATCAGCGTGATCTCCTCCGGAAATCGTGCGCCCCCCACGTGCTGCGCGATCACTCCGATCATCACGTGCGCGCTCTCCTCGATCTCCAGATTCCCCGCGCCCAGTCCGAATGGCGGGATCGCGATCTGCTTGATCTGCCACGACTCGACGCGCTGCAACGCACTTGTGAGCGCGCGTCGCACGCTGTCGGTCGTGACTGCCTCCGTACGGCTCATCACCACGGCGTGAACGAGTAGCTGAGCCGAGAGCGCTCCGGCGGACGTGACGACCGCGGCGCCGACGGGAAGCGGCTCCTGCAGGCGAAGCTGATCGTGCAATTGCGGTCCTGCGGCGACCTCGAGACGGCGGAGGAGGGGCGTCGTCGCACCGAGATCCTCGTTCACCGGCCGGACGATTGCCTCTCCGTCGAAGAACGCGAGATCATCGATGCGAACGCGAATCACCGTCGTTGGATTTCTCTGGCTCTCTGGTACGCGGCCGTGGCTTCCGCCGGCCGCCCTAGCTTGTCGAGGACGATTCCGACGCCCTTCAGGGCACGGTAGTTCGACGGCTGCAGCTTCACGGCCTCCTCGTACGAGGCGAGCGCCAGCTTCAGCTGGTCGCTCTGGTTGTACGCCTCGCCCAGGTAATAGTGCCCCTGTGGATTCGACGGATCGAGCTCCGCGGCGCGTTGCAGCGGCTCGATCGCCTCGCGCCAGCGGGCCCTCTTGCAGAAGAGCATCCCGAGGTTGAGGTGCACCTCGGAGCTGTCGGCGTCGAGCTTCATCGCGCGGCGGAGATCGGCTTCGGCCTGGTCATATCGCTGCAGCGCCATCTGCACCGCCGCTCGGCCGCAGAGAAGCGAGACGTCGTCCGGCTGCGCGTCGATCGCCCGACCCAGCTCACCGAGAGCGCCGTTCATGTCACCCTTGAGCTCGAGGACGCTCGCTAGGCCGCGCCTCGCCGCCACGTCTTCGGGGTGGCGCGTGAGATAGGCCCGATAGGCCGCCGCTGCGTCCTGCAGCTCGCCTCGTCGTGCCAGCTCTGCTGCCTGCGCCAGTGGATCTGCGGCGTCCACGTCGATCCGCGCGGTCTCCACGACCGGTTCGCCTACGGGCGCCGGCGAGTCCGCAAGCTGAGTGCGGTTTGGCATCGTCGGTAGCTCACGTTCCGGCGCGAGGTCAGCGGCGGCCTCGGCCGCCGAGCGACCTGCTCGTCGCAGCTCACCTGTCTTCTGACTGTCCTTCGACTGCTTCATCGGTCACGTCAAGGCAAGGGATGTCTCGCCATTGATCCATTCGAGGTACTTCCCGAGGCCAGCAGACACCGGCAGCGCGAGAAGCTCCGGCACCTTGTATGGATGCAACTCCGAGAACGCGTTTTGGAGCGAGTCCAGTCGCGCCGATCGTGTCTTGAGGAGCACGACGACCTCACGCTCGTCGGCAATCTTGCTTTGCCAGCGATACAGTGATCGCGCGCCCGGAAAGAGTGTACCGCACGCAATGAGCCGTCGCTCGAGCAAGGTCCGGACGAGCTTCACGGCTTCGTCCTCCGAAGCAACTGTCGTGAGAACGACGATGGCGTCAGTGTGCAAGGGGTGATTGGTGAACGGTGGCTGGTGGCTGGTGGCTGGTGAACGGTGGACGGTGCACCGTTCACGGTGCACGGTGGTGACTGCAATGTATTCAGATCACTCGCACCCACCACCAACCACCATACCAACCACCACTCTTGTCTCGACCCTGTCCGGCGGCCAGCTTTCTCTGGCTATGGCAGAAGACGCACTCATCGTTCGCGGGGCGCGAGAGCACAACCTCCGCAACATCGACGTCACGATTCCGCGGGACCGGCTGACGGTGATTACCGGGCTCTCGGGCTCGGGAAAATCGTCGCTTGCGTTCGATACGATCTACGCCGAAGGCCAGCGTCGCTACGTCGAGTCGCTGTCGGCCTACGCCCGGCAGTTCCTCGGGCTCATGGAGAAGCCGGATGTCGACTCGATCGAGGGACTCTCTCCGGCCATCTCGATCGAGCAGAAAACTGCGGGTCACAATCCGCGATCGACCGTCGGAACCGTCACCGAGATCTACGATTATCTCAGGCTGCTGTTCGCACGAGTAGGCACCCCGCACTGTCCGAACTGCGGGCGGCCGGTGCAGCGCCAGAGCGCCGGGCAAATCGCGGACATCCTTCTCTCATGGCCGACGGGAGCACGGATCGAGGTTCGTGCGCCACTCGTGCAGGGGCGCAAAGGTGAGTTCCGGGAGCTTTTCGAGACTGTTCGAAAGCAGGGATTCATTCGAGCGTACGTCGACGGCGAGCTGATCGAGGTCTCCGATCCGCCGAAACTCAACCGCCGGCAGAATCACACGATCGAAGTCGTCGTCGACCGCCTCGTCGTTCGCGCCGAAGATCGAGGACGGCTCGCGGATTCGCTCGAGACGGCGCTCAAGCTCGCGGATGGACTCGTGCAGGTGAGTCGCGCCGACGACGAGCACGTCGAGCTCTTCTCGGAGCGCTACGGATGTCCTTCGTGCGGGATCTCGCTCCCGGAATTGGAGCCCCGGCACTTCTCCTTCAACTCGCCCTTCGGAGCGTGTCCGGGATGCGGTGGTCTCGGCACCAAGCGACGCGTGAGCGAGGAGCTCATACTCGGCGATCCGCGCATCTCGCTTCTCGAGGGCGTCATCATCCCATGGGGCGAGCCACAGGGCTACCTCAAAAAGATGGTGCTGCCGGCGCTCGCGCGTGCTTACAAGTTCGACCTCAACTCACCATGGGGCGAGCTGCCGAAGAGCGTTCGCGATTGCATTCTCCACGGCGACAACGGAAAGCAGAAGGGGGACTTTCCCTGGGAGGGTGTCCTCAGCAACATCGAGCGTCGTTATGCGGAGACTGACTCGGACACCGTGCGCGCGGAGCTCGAGGCGTACATGGTCGCCGTGCCGTGTCCCGAGTGCGGGGGGCGGCGTCTCAAGCGAGAGGCCCTCGCCGTCACGGTTGCCGACCGGAACATTGGTGAGCTCACCGAGCTCGCCGTCACGGACGCGCTGTCCTTCTTCGAGAAGGTTCCGGTTCGGGGTGACGGGAGGCCTGGGTTGGACGCGGAGATCGCGGGGCCGATTCTCAAGGAAGTTCGCGAGCGACTGCGCTTCCTCGTCGACGTCGGGCTCGACTACCTCACCCTTGGCCGCGCGGCGGAATCGCTCTCGGGTGGCGAGGCACAGCGCATCCGGCTTGCGACGCAGATCGGGTCGCGTCTCGTAGGCGTGCTCTACATCCTCGACGAGCCCTCCATCGGCCTGCACCAGCGCGATAACGCGCGTCTCATCGCGACACTCGAACAGCTCCGCGATCTCGGCAACACCGTGATCGTGGTCGAACACGACGAGGAGACGATGCGCGCCGCGGATCACATCATCGACCTCGGGCCCGGTGCCGGGAAGCACGGCGGCGAGGTCATCGCGGTGGGCACCATTCCCGAGCTGGTGCGCAACTCGGGATCGATGACCGGGAAGTATCTGAGCGGCGAGCTCCAGATCCGCCCGCCGGGTGAGCGCCGCGCGATCGATCCGCGGCGAATGATCCGCGTGGAGGGCGCGAAGGAGCACAATCTTCGCGATCTCAACGTCGCGATCCCGTTAGGCGTCTTCGTCGCCGTCACCGGCGTGTCGGGGTCCGGGAAGTCGACGCTCATCGAGGACATTCTGCATCGTTCGCTGGCGCGGCATTTCTATCGGGCACGGGTGATTCCCGGTGCGCACCGTCGTATCACCGGTCTGGAGCACATCGACAAGGTCATCGATATCGACCAGAGCCCGATTGGCCGGACGCCGCGCTCGAATCCGGCGACCTACACGGGACTGTTCACGCCAATTCGCGAGCTCTTCGCCGAGCTTCCGGAGGCCAAGATTCGCGGCTATGGCCCGGGACGATTCTCCTTCAACGTGAAGGGCGGCCGCTGCGAGGCCTGTCAGGGTGACGGCCTCGTGAAGATCGAGATGCACTTCCTCCCGGACGTCTACGTGCCGTGCGAGGTGTGCAAGGGCAAGCGCTACAACCGCGAGACGCTCGAGATTCGATTTCGCGGCAAGAGCATCGCCGACGTGCTGGAGCTGACCGTCGAGGATGCGCTGCATTTCTTCGAGAATCAGCCGCGTATCCGGCAGAAGCTGGAGACGGTCAACGACGTCGGCCTTGGCTATATCCACCTCGGCCAGAGTGCCACGACCCTTTCTGGCGGTGAGGCGCAGCGGGTGAAGCTCGCGACCGAGCTCTCGAAGCGAGATACGGGACGCACTCTGTACATTCTCGACGAGCCCACGACGGGTCTGCATTTCGAGGACGTCCGTCTTCTCCTCGACGTGTTGCACCGCCTCGTCGATCGCGGGAACACGGTACTCGTGATCGAGCACAATCTCGACGTGATCAAGACGGCGGATTGGATCGTGGATCTCGGACCCGAGGGCGGTACTCGCGGCGGCACGATCGTCGCCGCGGGAACGCCGGAGGAGGTCGCGGCCGTCGAGGCGAGTCACACGGGGCAGTATCTCAAGCCGCTGCTCGAGCGGAAGCGCCAGCGAACGAGAGAGCTCTCAGCGATCACCCCAGAGCGAATAGAGCTATCAGTCCATAGTCCATAGTTATCAGGAGAAAGGAACGAAGCGTTGCTTGAGAGTGTCATCCGAGCGCAGCCAGGGATTTGCACCTCATCCCATGAACGCTTCGTTCCGAACTCCCTGATAACTATGGACTGATAACTGATAGCTGCTCTGAACTACCTTCACCAACAGCCGATCTCCATGGTCAGTCTTCTCGACATCATCGGCCCCGTCATGGTCGGCCCCTCCAGCTCGCACACCGCGGGAGCGTGCCGACTCGGCCTGCTCGCGCGGTGTCTCGTGGGCGGGACGCCCCAGCGGGCGCGCATCGAGCTGCATGGATCCTTCGCGCGAACGGGTGAAGGCCACGGCACCGACAAGGCCATCGTCGGCGGTCTGATGGGTTTTCGGCCCGACGATGAGCGTTTACGAACGGCTCTCGAGATCGCGGAGCGCGAGGGACTCGACTACCAGTTCGAGAAGACCAAGCTCGGCGAGGAAGGCGTGGTCCACCCGAACACCGCGCGGATCTCGGTCGAGCGCGGCGACCGCACCTCCATCATGGTGGGTTCCTCGTTAGGCGCCGGGCGCGTCCTCGTCACGGAGATCGACGGCTATCCCGTGGAGGTGACCGGGAACTACCACACGATCGTGCTCGTCGCGGAGGACATCCCGGGATCGGTGGCACGGATCGCCGGCATTCTCGCGGACCACCGGCTGAATATCGCCACCCTCCGCCTAACGAGGAAAGAGCGCGGCGGGGACGCGTTCATGGTCATCGAGATCGATGAAGTACCGGACGAGAGGGTGCGCGATGAAATCCGCAAGCTCCCATGGGTGAAATGGGCTTTCCGATTGGAGAAGGTCTCGGCCTGATCGCGGGAGTTATCAGTCCGCAGTCCATAGCTATCAGGGAGCTCGGAACGAAGCGTTCAACCATATCACTGTTTCATTCCGAACCCCTGATAACTGATAGCTGATAGCTTATAACTGCCTCTATGTATCGCTCACTCCAGGAAGCCGTCCGCGACGCCGACGCGCAGAAGAAGACGCTTGCCCTGCTCGCGCTCGAGACCGAGTCTCGCGATCAAGGACGGCCGATCGCCGAGATTCGCGCTGCACTCAAGCGCGCGCTCGACGTCATGCGTGGCGCCATCGCTCAAGGGCTGACCGGCGATCTGCGCTCGGCGAGCGGACTGGTTGGCGGCGACGCGGCAAAGCTGCACACGGATGCTCGCGGCCCGCTCGCCGATACACCGTTCCGCGACATTCTCTCCCGGGCGCTCGCGGTGCAGGAGGTCAATGCCGCGATGGGCGTCATCGTCGCGGCTCCGACTGCTGGTGGCGCCGGCGTTCTTCCCGCTGTCCTCACCGGAATCGCCGACGCGCGACAGATCGGGGACGATCAGCTCGTCGACGCGCTCGCGACCGCGGGTCTCATCGGCGCGGTCGTCGCCGAGCGAGCGTCACTCTCTGGAGCGGAGGGTGGCTGCCAGGCTGAGACCGGCGCCGCGGCGGCGATGGCCGCCGGGGCCGCGACTGAGATGCTCGGTGGAACGCCGACGCAGGTCGTGAATGCGGTCGCGCTCGCGCAGCAGGGGACGCTCGGGTTGGTGTGCGATCCATTGGGTGGGCTCGTCGAGCTGCCGTGCGTCTTTCGTAATGCGACGGGCGCCGCGATTGCCCTTGCGGCGATCGAGATGGCACTCGCCGGGATCACGTTTGCCATTCCTGCGGATGAAGTCATCGACACCATGGGTGAGATTGGCCGCGAGATGGATGTCCGCTATCGCGAGACAGCGGGCGGTGGCCTCGCGGCCACACCGACGGGCCGGCGACTCGCGCGCGAGCGTCTGGTGCAGATCAAGAAGGGCTGAGGGCGGAGAGCAGAGAGGAGTGTCTCATCGCTGCTAAGTCGCTATCTTGCGCCATCGGAGGTGCTTACCCTCTGCGCGCAGCCCTCAGCCCTCTGCCGAAGTCGAAACCGCCCTATCGGGGTCTCTCGTAGTAGCCTCCACGTACCTCAAACCAGGTCAAGCGATGGTCACCAAGGAAGACATCGAAGGCTTCCTCGATCGTATCAGCGCTGCTGAAGGCGCGAGCTACCGCGAGGCGG
>JAJKIR010000128.1 GCA_021154325.1 Gemmatimonas sp. | reverse complement strand
GTGCGCGTCGTTAGGGCGTACCGCCAGGAGACGTCGGAAATCAGTCGCTTCGACCGGATGAACGACGAGTACCTCGAGAAGAACATGCGGCTGGCGCGACTCTACGGCGCCATGCATCCGTCGTTCGTATTGCTCGCGGGCGTCGGCATGGTCACGGTGCTCTGGCTTGGCGGCGCGCTCACCATTCGCGGTGCGATCAGCGTGGGCTCGTTCGTCGCCTTCGGCCTCTACCTCGGTATGCTCACCTGGCCGCTCATCGCGCTCGGCTGGGTCATCAATCTCTTCCAGCGGGGCGCCGCATCCATGGCGCGGCTGCTGGACATCCTCGACGCGAAGTCGGTGCTCGTCGAGCCCACGCGGCCGCGTACGCTGCCCCGCGCGAGCGGCGGCGCCGGACGGACGATCGAGTTCCGGAATGTCGGCTTCTACTATCCCGGCACCGAGAAGAGTGACCACGGGCAGCCGCGGTGGGTGCTCCGTCATGTCTCCTTCACCGCGCCGGCCGGCGCCACGATCGGGATCGTTGGGTCAACGGGAAGCGGCAAGAGTGCGTTAATGGATTTGGTCCCGCGCCTGTTTGATCCACGGGAAGGAGAGATCCTGATCGACGGCGTGCCGATCCGTGAGCTTGACCTCGTGACGCTGCGCACGGAAATCGGCTACGTCCCGCAAGAGAGTTTTCTGTTCAGCGACACGATTGACAGCAACCTCGCTTACGGGGCAGCATCACCAGAGGCTGGACGCTGGGCAGCCGAGATCGCTCAGCTCGCGCAGACCATTGAAGAGTTCCCCGGTGGATTTGAAACGATGCTTGGGGAACGCGGTATCAACCTCTCCGGCGGCCAGAAGCAACGGGCCGCACTCGCTCGTGCGCTGGCGCGACGGCCAAGCATCGTCTTGTTGGACGATGCGTTGTCTGCGGTCGACACGCACACCGAGGCGGAGATTCTGCACGCGCTTCGGACGACGTTGGCGGGACGCACCGCTCTCATTGCCTCGCATCGGATCAGTGCGATCCGCGACGCGACGTGGATCGTGGTGCTGGAGGCAGGTGAGATCGTCGAGCAGGGACGGCACGAGGAGCTGCTCGCGGCAGGTGGAAGATACTGGGCGCTTCTGAATCGCCAGCAACTCGAGGATGCCATCGAGGATGAGGACGAGGAGATCGACGACCTGGCGCAGCCAGTTTCCGACGGCGGAATAGGCGAATGACGCGAGTCGAAGCGAAAACAGAGAGCTTGCTGAACTCGACTGCCGGCGCGAGCGCGGATGAGCGTGTCGGCATGCTCGAGATCCAGCTGCGTTCCGCCCTCGAGGAGGTCGCCGACCTCCGCGCGCGCGATCAGCTGAAGACGCAATTTCTCGCCAACATCTCCCACGACCTGCGCACACCGCTCACGGCGGTCATCACGCACGCCGAGATTCTCCGCGACGGTCTCCTTGGCCCGCTCTCCGATCGCCAGATGGAGAGCATCAACGGGATCATCAGCGGGGGACGCCAACTCCTCGCGCAGGTGGGCGAGATCCTGACGTACGCCCGCGGCGCCGCCGATCAGCTGACGATCGTGCCGGTGACGTTCGCGATCGCCGACGTGCTCCGTCAGGTGTCATCGCTCAACGAGTCGCTGCTTGCGCGCAAGCATCTCGACTTCGAGATCGACGTCGAGCCGACCACGCCGCCCATCGTTGCCGATCGCGAGAAGGTGACACATGTCATCGGCAATCTCTTCGGCAACGCGATCGACTTCACGCCCGCGGGTGGGCGCGTCTGGCTGCGGGCAGCGGCTCGCCGCCAGAGCGATCTCTCGGAGCTGCTGGTCGAGGTCGGTGATACCGGAGTCGGGATCGCTGCCGAACATCACGACCTGATCTTCCGCGAGTTCGCGCAGGTCGACGCAACACCTTCGCGTCCGCATCATGGCACGGGACTTGGATTGACGATCGCACGCAAGCTCGTGGAGCTTCACGGTGGGAAAATTTGGGTCGAGAGCGCACTTGGAACCGGCAGCCGATTCTACTTCACCATCCCGTATCCCAGGCAGTGAGCGCGTGCCGCACGTGCTCATTGTCGAGGACAACGACCTCGTAAGCGGAGCGCTGCGCGTTCTCTTCGAGCAGACGGGCCGTCGTGTGTCGATCGCGAGTACCGTCGCGGACGCAATCTCGGTCGCGAGTGCCGACCGGCCCGACCTGATGCTCATCGACCTCACCCTGCCCGACGGCAGCGGCCTCACCATTCTCGAGGCACTGCGGCGAGATCACCGCGAACCGCGCGTCGCGGTCGCCCTAACGGGTCACGACGAGCCCTCAATCACCGAGCGCTGCACGGCGTTAGGCTGCGCGGACGTGCTCCTCAAACCCGTTCCGACGCGGGAGTTGTTGAGGAGAGCAGATGAATGGCTGAAGGCGTGAGGACGCGGCGCATTGAAAGAGCCCGATCTCAGAGCTCAGGCCTGAGGTCTCAGTCTCACCATGTCACAACCTGTTTCGTAGCGCCGCCGGGGTCAGCCCCTGCAAGTAGCTGGTGAGCACCGTCATGTAGTTCGTCAGCATCAGAATACCGACGATCACCAGCAGCGCGCCGGCAAAGCGATCGACCCACACGAGCTTCGATCGGAAGCGTTGAAAGAAGGCGATAAATCGATCGACCGCGACAGCAGCCGCGATGAAGGGGATCGCGAGGCCGAGTGAGTATGCGCCGAGCAGCACCAGCCCACGCCGTAGCTCACTCTGCGTCGCCGTGTAGGTGAGAATTCCGCCGAGGATGGGCCCGATGCACGGACTCCACCCGGCGCCGAACGCGATGCCCACGAGCACGGAACCGAGATAGCCAAGCGGCTTGTCCGTGATCTGGATGCGGCGTTCGCGCGCGAGAAAGCGCATATTGAAGGCGCCGAGGAGGTAAAGCCCGAGAAGAATCACGAGCACGCCACCGACGCGGCTGATCCATCGCCGATTGACGAGCAACAGTCGCCCAACGGCGGTGGCCGTGGCGCCGAGGGCGAGAAAGATCAGCGAGAACCCGATGACGAATAGCAGCGCGTGCACGAGCGCCGTCTTTCGCGAATGCTGAACGTCCTCGAGGCTCAACCCGGTGACGAACGTGACATAGCTCGGAATGAGCGGCAGTACGCACGGCGAGAGAAAGCTCAGCAGACCCGCGGTGAACGAGATCAGCACACCTAACGAGACAGACTCCATCAACGCTCTCCCATCCGACACCGTAGCGCGGCCGCCTGCGGCGCCAGACGGCGCGCATGGCGGCGGCGACGCGACCGCCGGACGCGACTCCCTGTGGGTGCGATTGCTGCGCCTCTATTACGCGCTGAAATATCGCGTCTTTCGCCGGGAGCGGCGACTAGCCGATGGACGGCGCGGCCTCATCGCGCTGCAGATCGATGCGCTCGCCTACGAGGATCTGCGCCGCGCGATGGAGCTCGGCTACTGCCCCACGATCACCAAGATGGTGCGGGAAGAGGGCTACGTCCTCCGGCGCTGGTTCTGCGGCCTCCCGTCGGCCACGCCCTACTGCCAGGCGGGGATCTTTCACGGCGAGAACGACGACATTCCCGCCTTTCGCTTCTACGACAAGGCGTCGCGGTTCGTCGTCACCTGCAACAGCCCGCGCGGCGTCCAGTACATCCGCGATCGCATTCACACGCCGGGCGCGCTCGCCGGTGGCTCCTCCTATGTGAATCTGCTCGACGGCGACGCGCAGACCGTAGCGTTCACCGTCGCCACGCGCCAGCGCATGTCCGTCTACGGCCGGCTGGGCGGAACACGCATGGCGCTCCTCATCGCGCTGCACCCGATCCGGGTGGCGATCATCGGACTGTATTCCGTACTCGAGTGGCTGCGCGAGGAGTGGGAGCGCACGGTCGGCGAGCTCGCGCGCCGGCGGACGCACAGCGAAGGACTCTTCCCCTTCATTCGCATCCTCAGCAACGTCGTCGTTCGCGAGCTGCAGACAATGGCGATCCTGCTCGACATCTACCTCGGCGTGCCTGTCGTGTACAGCACGTACATGCAGTACGACGAGCTGGGGCATCACTTCGGACCGTCGAGCTGGCAGGCGCTCCGCGACCTGCGCCGCACCGATTCGCGCATTCGCTCCATCCGCCGCATGATCCGCGGCGCCGCCGGCCGGGAGTACGACCTGGTCATTCTCTCCGATCATGGCATGGCGCCGTCGTCCAGCTATCGTGTGCTCTTCGGTGAGCCGTTAGGCAGGACCGTGCAGCGAATCCTCGACGGCGAAGCGGCGCGCCGGGGACGACTCAGTACGAGCGCCCACACGAGCGAGAACAGCATCTCGGAATACGGCGGCGTCGCGCCGAATATCCTCGAGTCGCTGGCGCAGCGGACGCCGCCGCGCCGGCGCGCCGTTCGCCGCACGCTGCGCAAGGTCGGCGGCTGGGTGCGGCGGCACTACGGCGTGCGCGAGCTCATCCTCCCGGAGAAGTACCGCGTGGACGAGCGGCATGACGTTGTGGTGACGTACAGCTCCTCGCTGGCCCTCGTCTACTTCGCCGACGTACCCGAGCGCCTGACGTACGCCGAGATCTCGGCCGACCGGCGTCGCGCACAGCTCTACGCGGAGCTGCTGGCGCATCGAGGGATTGGCCTCATCGGCACCATCGACGGCGAGGCCGTTCGCGTCGAGAGCGCGAGCGGACGCGCATTCATTGCCGGCGGCATCGTGAGCGGCGTGTCAGGAACGAATCCGCTCGAGTCGTATGGCACGGAGCAGCGGCTCGCCCGCGCCGTGGAACGACTCGTCAGGCAGTCGAACGCGGGCGACCTCGTGCTCTTCGGGTCCTACGACGGCTACGAGATCGTCTCCTTCGACGACCAGATCGGCGCCCACGGCGCGGCCGGTGGCAGCCAGCTGCATCCATTCCTGATCGGGCCGCAGGGGCTCGGTCTGGAGAGCGCCGTCCTCGAGGACGCCCGGGACCTTCACGGGGCCCTCATGAGCAAATACTCAAGATGAGCATGCCGGGGGCAGGCGTCGCCCCCGGCGCACCACCGACTCACGTCGTGGCCGTGAGCGTTGATTTGTGGCTGATTCGGAACTTCGCCGCGCGCGGATGCTGCGCCGGGCGGAAGACCAGCTCGATGTCGCGACCGAGACGGAGGAGCATCCGGAGCAATCGCTCGGTGGAGAAGCCCTCGATCTTTCCCGACAGCAGGAGAGACATCTGGGAAGGCGCGTCGCCGACCACGCGCGCCGCTTCGGTCTGCGTCAGATGATGATAGCGAATGATCGTCGCGATCTCGCGCGCGAGCTCCTCCTTCGGGATGAGCGGCTTGTCCGTCCTCGACCCGCGCGCCTTCATCGAGGGACGGGCCGCGCCGCTGGCGGCTTTCGTATCCGTGGTCGTCTTCTGCGCTCTCGATGTGCTGCTCGAGGGTCTTCTCTTCTTGGCTCTCGGCACGATGTAACCTTGGTCGCGTGGGTTCTGTGGGCCGGGCAATGACATGCGGACACGGCATCGCAGCCGCGTCGCCGCGCCAAGATTAACGAATTCTTAGAAAAGCCGGAAGGAGCCTACTCGGGGCAGCCCGCGAATCGCGAAACATGTGTCCACGTTAGGCACGAGCAGGCGAGTCGGCCGTGGCCACTTCGCGTGAAAACGTCCGGCGCGTTCGAGGCCGGTGGCCGCGACTCTCCGGTCCCAGCCGCCACTCCCCAATCTGGCCGGCGAAGCGGTCGAGCACGAACTGAAGACCTCCTCGATCCCGGACCTCGGTGGCGGTGACCCCCACATAACGACGAATGGCATTGCGGAGCGCCGTGCTCGATGGGTATTCGAGCTCGTGCGCGATCCGCTCCACGGTGTACGACTTCCGCTCGAGAAGCGCCGCCACCAGGAAGAGCCGGCACCATCCGACGAGCATCGCCGGGGGCGGCAGCTTCGAGCGGGCGCAGAGGTTCACGAGGGTCTTGCGATGGACGCCGAGCGCGGTCGCCGCGTCCGCGACCGTCATCGCGCGACGGCCGAACGCGAGACCGTGCTCGAGGAGCGGGAGTATCGATGAATCCACCAGCGGCCGCAAGGCGCTGAGCACACGATTCGCCGCGGTCGAGTGTGACGCGCCAACCATAGCATCACGGAGCGCGAGCGCACCGTCATCGACCCCGCGAAGGACGATGTCGTGCACGCCTGCCCGAATGAGTGCGACCGCTTCACCGCCACGCCGCGGCCCGGCGCCACAATAGCCGAGGATCGGTACGGCCGGCAGGCTGTCGTTCACCTGCGCGACGAACGGCATCGTCGGCACGCCGGAAAGATCCTGCGCCTCGAGAATGACCGCGGCGACCGTCGCGAGCTCCTCATGCAACAGCGCACGGCATTCGTCGAGGCTCGCCACGGCCCGGAAATGCGCGAAGCCGCGCAACGCGCCCGCCAATCGTGCCTGATCGCCGCGATTCGCGATGAGGCCGATGACGGTGAGACTCTCTCTCACTCGGCGCGCTTCCCCGTAGTGTGACGCTATTGCCAACTGAATGACCGTCGCTCTCAGGAGGTGATCATAGATAGGCGGCTCCTCTGACAGGAGCCGACCATGTCACCAGTCGTTCGTCGTGCAATCGTTCTTCTCGCCGTGCTCGTCGCCGGCGCATGCAGCGGCGCCGCCACCGAGCCCCGCCCGAACCGACTTCCGATCACCAGCGTTCCGCATTTCGATGGCACGGACACGACCAACCGGAGTGGGTTCACGTCGCCTCACGGGTGAGCGCCAGAGAGCTCGAGCAGCTCAGTCGTCTCGAGCTGCTCGACCTTCTCGCATATCGAGCGTGTTTCGCGCGACAGCACGACAGTACTTGGCGTTTCTCGATCCCATTCTCCCGGCAGGCGCTCGGCACGGAACTCGAGCTCGTGGAGCTTCCCCTCGCGCGCGAGCTCGAGAGCGCGGAGTCGCACGCGCTCGGCCTCGGCGACGTCACCGATGAGGTAGAGTGCGGTGGCCGCATCGACGAGCGAGTCCGTCACCTCCCAATTGTGGTCCGATGTCGCGGCGTAGCGCGTGAGCGTTAGATAACGCTCGCGCGCACGTGTCACGTCGCCGAGGCGGGCCGACATGAGCATCGCGCCGCCTAACGCGGGAATGACGAGCCGGGCAGGAGGGTTGCGACGAACGGCGGCATCGAACGCGACCAGTGCAGGCCTGTACACGCCTGCCTGCATCATCACACCACCGAGGTTGGAAAGCGCTTCAGCCTCCAGCTGGGCGTCGCCAACGCTGTACCGGAATGCCAGCCAGCCATGCCGCAACGCGTCGCCGAATGCCTCGCGCTTCGCGGCTGCGATGAGGCAACCGTGATGGGCATTGCGCGACAGCTCCTGAATTCCAGCCTTGTCTGCCGCCTTCGCGGCGCGCTCGAACCAGCCGGCGCACTCGGGAAAATTCCCGCGGTGTATCGCGAGCACGCCGAGGCCGATCCAGGCGCGCGCGTACAACTCATGGCTTCGCGTAACCTTCGCGATCCGCAGGACGTTTCGATATTGCTCGGCGGCAAGCTCTCCATCCCCACTCTGCCGCGTGATCCGAGCGCGGTGGGCGAGCACTCTGCCCTGTTCCTCCATCGCGACTCCGTCGCCATCGAGCCGCACCAGGAGCAGCATCTTGAGCGCCGTGTCGGCCAACGCCAAAGCGCCCGCATCCTCCATTCGCGCCGCGAGCGCTCTCGTGGCTGCCGTGAAGCCGGCGAGATCCGACGTGCGCAGAGCGCGAGCCGCATCACGGAGCAATCGATAGTCGGCCTGCGTCCGGAAGAGCGAGCGCGCGCCCGGCTCTCGCATGACGGATTTGACGAAGTCGCGAAAGAGTGGCAGCAGGGGCAGCGGCGCGCGGACCGCTCTGATCAGAACAGAGACGTAGCCCGTCCAGAGGCTCGTCGCCTCGCCAAAATCCACGAGGCCAGGATGCCTCGCGAGATCGCTGCGGAGCGCGGCCGCGGCGTTCTCGTGTGAGAGGCTCACGCGCGACACGTCATATGTGGGTTGCCCATGGTGTAACCCTCACTGGGAGCACTCTCCCTCACTTTAGGAATCATTAGAGGATCCAACAATGCCACCAGGAACAGGATCGCTCAATGGTTGCGGTCATTCTTGTCTCGCGCGGGTTGGTCATCAATGGCCTTGAAAGTTTGTTGAAGGTCGCTGGCTGGACGCCCCACCGGCTGAGGAGTGTTGACCAGGACGACGGGCTGGACACGCAACTCAAGTCGGCTCTCGCGGCGTCGCCCCAGCAGAACCCTGCACCTCACACCGCCCTGATCGCGGCGGTGGACCTCGTGGAGGCACATCGCACGGTCGAGCTGGTCCTCGGACAATGCAGCCGCGTGCGTGTCGTTCTTGTGGCACCAGACTCGATGGATCGCGACATCCGGCGCGCGGTGGTACGTGCACTTCGCGCGGGCGCGGACGACTTCGTGTCGCCGTCGACGGTGGGGAGCGAACTGGCGTTGCGCCTGGCCACCGGTCGCGGGCGGGCCAGGCGACGCGAGCTGGGGCGCTTGCAGCGCGTCTGCGGGTTGCAGCTGGAACGCGGCGCGCGGCGCCTCCGCCATGGAGAGAAGACGGTGTCGCTCACGCCCTGCGAATATCGGGTCTTTGCCTGCCTCGCGAGTCGGCCGGGTCATACCGTCACGCGTGCCACCATTCAGAAAGACCTGGCGCGCCGCTCGCGCTCCGTAAGCAAGAACATGGTCGACGTGTATGTGCTGTATCTACGCCGGAAGCTTGGGACGCTCGAAAGCAGCTGTTGGATCCGTACGATTCGCGGCGTCGGCTATGCTCTCACCGACGAGCCGGCAACGCCAGTGCCGAGCTACAATGCCACCGTCGACCCGATGGCGGACCGTCACCTCGAGAGGTGAGCCGAGGCCGCGAGCACGAACTCTCGCGCCTCGTCGCCCAACATGCGCTCCGGCTCGTCGGCGTCACCCGAGCGGCGCAGAACGCCCCGGACGACCGTCTCCACGGTAACGAGCGGAGCGTCCGCCTCGGCGACGACGCTGCACTCCCACCTGCCGCGCTCCACGCCCTTGAGCGTCAGCCGGTATTTCGCGGCGTAGACTGTGTAGCGGCGCGGCCTCGCGTCCTCGTCAGGCGCTTCTTCCTCGTTAGGCGCGATGTCTTCGTCTTCGGCCGGTGGTGCATCGGCGAGAATGGGCGGCGCGACCACTTCGGGATGCGCGGCGATCACCGCGACGCCACTCTCGACGCCGCCCTGTCGAATCGGCGAGAAGAAGTGCAGCTCGATGAAGCGTTCGGGTGGGAGCGCGGCCGCGATCGCCATCAGGAAGCGTTCGCGCGTCGCCTCGAGAAAGCGCGTCATCGGGCTCCAGCGGTGGCCCGCGCGTCGGCGGGCGCATTACCGCGAATGCCGCGCGCATCGAGCTCTCGCTCGACGTACAGCCGCAGGATATGCATGAAGTCCTGAGCGTTGGTGACGACACCGAATGCCTGGTGCGTGCCGCGATCCTTGAGCTTCGACACGACGAACTCCGACGAATCCACGCAGATCGTCGGCAGCTCGCGCATGGTACCATCTTTCTCGGTGACGAACGCTGGAAGCATGTTCCCGGTGGCGATGGCGTGCAGTGCCGTCGCGATGAGAATCGCCATCGTCGCCTTCGTCGTGTGGCGCTTCATGGCATCCTGCGCCTGGATCGAATCGGTGATGACGTCGGGCAGCGGACCATCGTCGCGGATGGAGCCGGTGAGCACGAACGGGATCTCGTGCACGACGCACGAGTACATGATGCCGTCCTTGATGATCCCCTGCTTCACCGCATTCGCGATCGAGCCGGCGGCGCGCACCTTGTTGATCGCGCGCATGTGCAGCCCATGTCCGCCACTTGTGGCCTCGCCGGTGTGCGTCATCCCGAGTGTCGTGCCGAAGATCGACGCCTCGATGTCGTGCACAGCGACAGCGTTACCCGCGAGCAGCGCACCGACGAACCCATTCGCGATGAACCAGCTCATGTCGTTGCGCGCGCGGGAGTGCACGAGCGCGGGGCCCGTGACCCAGATCGGATAGCCGCCGCGCGCCCGCTCGTCGACGAGCAGCTGCGCCATGAGCGAATAGTCGATCGGCTTCTCGCGCGAGACTTCCGACGTCATGAACTTGAACTCACCGCTGACTTCGTCATCGGTGAGTTGTGTTTGTACGAATATCCCCTCGGATCCATCCTCCGCCTTGCCGACCGCCACGAGATCGTCCTTCCGGACGCGCCGTCCCTCCTTCACCCAGAGCGAGCCGTCCTTGTCGAGCACGAGCGCCGAGTCCATGCGCGGCTCGCGTGGCAAGCGCCACTCACCCTTGATGCGCACGTAAGTCGGAAGGTTGGTCGTCGAGAAGAAGCTCTCGGGCAGCACGCCGTCTGCTGGCGCGGCCACGAACTTGGCATCGGGGGCCGAGGCGAGCTCGGCGCGCTTGAGATCAGGAGGAGAGATGGGCACGGTCCAAAGATAATTGGGGGTTGTCGCCCCCAAGAGCTAGAGCAGGGCGACCGGATCGCGGTCGATCGTGGCACGGAGGTCGGCGGACTTCGGAATCGGAAAGCGCTCGGCGAAGTAGCGAGCGACCCGCGTGAGCTCATTGGGATTCGATGCCTTGAGCAGCAGATGCCACCGCCAGCGGCGCTTGATGCGGTCCACGGCGCACGGCGCGGGACCGACGATCTGCATCTCGCCCTCGATGCGCATAACGAGCCGCTGCAGCCACGCCGCGCCGGTGAGCGCCAGCTGCGCCGTTGCCGCTTCAGTCGTACCACTGAAGACGACGTTCGCGATCCGGATGAAGGGCGGGTAGATCGGCTTCTCGCGCCCCTCGAGCTCCGTGCGCACGAACGAGTGATAGTCGTGCGCCAGCGCATAACGCACCGCGTGATGCGACGGCACCCGCGTCTGGATGATAACCTCCCCGCCCTTCGGGCCGCGCCCGGCACGACCAGCGACCTGGCTGAGCAGCTGGAACGAACGCTCGGAGGCGCGAAAGTCCGGCAGATTGATACCGACGTCCGCGTCCACGACGCCGACGAGTGTCACGTTGGGAAAATCGAGCCCTTTCGCGATCATCTGCGTACCGAGGAGAATGTCCACCTCGTGTCTGCCAACGCGGTCGAGGATCTCGGCGTGTGCCCATTTTCCGCTCGTCGTATCGACGTCCATGCGAGCAACGCGCGCGGCGGGGAATCGCTCGGCGATGAGGCGCTCGACTTGCTGCGTGCCGAGGCCACGCTGGCGCAGCATGGTGCCGTTACACCTCGCGCAACGTTCGCGTGGTGGTTCGGCATGCTGGCAGTAGTGGCAGACGAGCCGCTCGGGTGTCCGGTGATACGTGAGGCTGATCGAGCAGTGCGGACACGACGCAACGTCGCCGCAGTCTCCGCACTGGACGAACGCGGAGTAACCGCGACGATTGAGCAGCAGAATGCTCTGCTCCCGCCGCTCGAGTCGCGCCGCGATCTCCTGCTCCAGCTCCTCGCTGATGACGCGCCGGAAGGGATCGTTAGGCGCGCCGCTCTCCGGCACTGCGCGCGCGTGTTTGATGTCGACGACCTCGATCTTGGGGAGACGACCACCGCCGACGCGCTCGGGCAGGGTGAGCAGCTGATACTTGCCCGTCGTCGCATTCACCCAGCTCTCGAGGCTCGGCGTCGCGCTCCCGAGGACGACGACTGCTCCTTCGGCGCGCGCACGCACGATGGCGACCTCACGCGCGTGATATCGCGGCGCTTCGCCCTGCTTGTAGCTGGACTCGTGCTCCTCGTCGACTATGATTGCGCCGAGGTTGACGAGCGGCGCGAAGATCGCCGACCGCGCGCCGACCGCGATGCGCTTCTCGCCACGGCGGAGGGCGAGCCATGCGTCGTAGCGCTCACCGTCGCTGAGCGCGCTATGGAGAACGGCGACGCGATCGCCAAAGGCGGCGCGAAACCGATCGACGGTCTGCGGCGTGAGGGCGATTTCCGGCACGAGGACGATCGCGCTCTGATTCCGCTGCTCGATGATCGTGCGAAGGAGCTCGATGTAGACGAGCGTCTTGCCGCTTCCCGTTATGCCGTGGAGCAGGAACGTCTCGCCGGCCTTGCCGCGTCGCAGGGCCTCGATTGCCTTCGCCTGCGCCGGCGAGGGCACGAGAGCGCGCGCCGGTGGCGTGGCGCGGGACTGAAACGGATCGCGCTCGACGACGTCGCGCTCGATGACGACGAGGCCGCGGGCGACGAGCCCCTTGAGCACCGATGGCGAGAAGGTCAGCCGCTCGACCAGGTGCTCTACGGCGACGCGCCCGCCTAACGATTCGATGAGCTCGAAGAGCGCGCGCTGCTGCGGCGCGCGCGCGAAGATGTTGTCCCGATGCAGAAGCGATGGCAGCTCGCGGGCGATTCGCGCAACGCGGCGCTGCTTCCGGACGGGCACGGGCACGTCGGCACCGCTCAATGCCGCGGGGAGCGCGCACCGGATCGCGACGCCCAGGGGGACGACGTAGTACTGCGCGATCCACCTGCATAACGAGAGCATCGCCGCATCGAGCACCGGCGCGTCGTCCGGCACCGCGGCCACGGGCTTGGGCGTGATGCCCTCGCGAACGCTTCCCTCGCCGACGACGATCCCGATCTCCTTCCGATTGCGGAAGGGCACGAGCACCCGAGTGCCGACGTCGAGGGGTTCATTCCGCCCCTCCACCGCGTACGTGAACGTCCGAAAGAGCGGCAGCGGCAGCGCGACGTCGACCAGCATCCGCGCAAGATAGCATGAACTGCGGGAACCGCATGAACTGCGGGAACCGCGTAAACTGCGGGGACCGCGTAAACTGCGGTGCGAAAAAGGAAGGCGGGCGCTAAGCGCCCGCCAATCCGAATCCGAAACGTCGTTTACGCGGCTCCCGCTGTTTTCGCGGCTCCCGCTTTCTACGCGGTTCCCGCCGTCTACGCGGGTTCCGCCCCTACCGTAGTCCGGACAGTAACTCCCAGCCCCGGCGCATCGGGCACCCGAATCTCCCCGCGCTCGATCGTTGCGCCCTCGTAGGGATCGTCGGCGAGCAGTGCGGCGCCATCGAAGTCCGCGTGGTCGAGGAGCGGCGCGAAGTGCGCCGCGGCCGAGATGCCGAGGCTGGATTCGATCATGCAGCCGCACATCACAATCATCCCGTGCGCGCGCGCCGTCGCGATCATCCGCAGCGCCTCACGCAGGCCGCCGCACTTCGCCAGCTTGATGTTGATGCCGTCGACGAGGCCCGCGAGCTTCGCGACGTCGGTCGCGACGACACACGATTCGTCGGCGATGATCGGCAGCGCCGAGCGCTCGCGCACGAAACGCAAGCCCTCGAGATCGTGCGCCGGCAGCGGCTGCTCGACGAACTCGATGCCGTACTCCACGAGCATGTCGATCATCCGCAGCGCATGCTTCGCCGTCCACGCCGCGTTCGCGTCCACACGCAGCGTCTTCGTCGGCGCGGCGCGACGCACCGCGCGAATGATCTCGGCATCCCGATCGCTTCCCAGCTTCACCTTGAGCACCGGATACTGCTCGGCCTCCTCCACACGCTCGACGAGCTCGCGCTCGGTTGCTGGAATGCCGATGGTGAAGCTCGACAGCGGCGCCTTCCCCGCATCCAGTCCCCATAGTCGGTACACGGGAACGTCGAGCCGCTTGCCGACAAGATCGTGCGCAGCTGCGCTGATGGCGGCCTTCACGGAGCCGTTCAGCCGCAGCGCGGCATTCATCTCCGTCTCGAGATCCTCCAGCGCGAAGGGATCTGCCGCGAGCACGCGCTCGGCAACAGGACCGAGCTTCGCCAGCGCCGCGATCGCGGTCTCCGTCGTCTCACCGTAGAACCGATTCGGCGCTGCTTCGCCCCATCCCTCAACGCCATCCCGGTCGACGAGTCGAACGCGGACCAGCGTCCATTCACTCGCACCGCCGCGGGCGATGACGAATGGATGCTTGGTGTGAACGGTGTGCAGGTCGTGGGTCAGTTTCATGTATCGAATTATAAAGCCGGAGAAACCGTTCAGACTGAGAGCTCAGGTCTCAGCTCAGAGATCCGGCTTGTTCTGTGCGCCGAGCCGACATCTCACCCGGTACCGCGAGTCCAGACTCGAGACCTCGGCCTCGAGATGTCGGACGTGAGATCGAGATCCAGAGTCTCACGTCTGAAGACTCGAAGCTGACGTCTCGAGGCTGGACTCGTTGTCGTGGGTGAGATGATCGCGCGCCACGCAGGATAGGATCGATCTCAGCGCTGAGGCCTGAGATCTCAGTCTCACGCCCCTTTCGCTAGCCGGGCACTCCTGGCAAGCCGCAGATACTCACGCGAATTCGCGGACGAGGAGAGGTATCCGATCAGTGCATCGGCGAGCTCAAAACCGCGTGCATATCGATCGCTAGGGCTCTTCTCGAGACACCGCATCACGATCGCCGACAGCGGGGCCGGGACTCGCTTGTTCGCCTCGTCCAACGCGACCGGCTTCTCGTGCACCTGCTTGTAGCCCACCGAGAACGAATCCGCACCGTCGAACGGCGGGTACCCGGCGAGCGACTCGTACAGCATGATGCCCATCGCGTACACGTCGCTGCGGCCGTCGATGAGCTTTCCCATCGCCTGCTCCGGCGACATGTAGTGCGGCGTGCCCATCGCGCGTCCGCTTGCCGTTAGGCGGCCGTGAAAGCGCGCCGTCGCGATGCCGAAGTCGGTGATGATCGCGTTCCCGTCCTCGTCGAAGAGGACGTTATCCGGCTTCACGTCGCGATGGACGATGCCGCGCCGATGCGCGAAATCCAGCCCGCACGCGACCTGCGCCGCCGCGGCCGCGACGAGCGGCATGTCGACGTTGCCGTGCTTCTGCACCTTGTCGGCGAGCGAGCCGCCCTCGTAGTACGGCATCACCGTGTACACGATGCCGTCGACGTCGCCGCAGTCGAGGATGGGACAGATGTGTGGATGGCAGAGCTGCGCCGCGGCTTCCGCCTCACGACGGAAGCGCTCCGCGATCTCCGGGTCCTTGCCGAGATGCGCGTGCAGCACCTTGATCACGACGCGACGGGCGAGCAGCGCCTGCTCCGCGAAGTAGACGTCGGCCATGCCACCGCCGCCGAGGCGGCGAATGACGCGATATCGGCTGCCGGTCGCGCGGCGAAGCTTCGAGATCTCCGCGTCCGGCTGCTCGAATGGCGCGGAGACGACATCCGGAAGGGCCATGTCGCACCGCGTGCACGTCGCGGCCGACGCGCGATTCCACGTGCCGCACTCAGGACAAAACATGCATCACCGGCTTCACGTCAGCTCCCAAACTGCATGCGGACGAAATCGAACGGCGGCCAGGGGCCGCTGAGATCGAGACCGAGCCCGGGATTGCGCCGGCGTTGGTCGTCGACAGCGGCAACGAAGTCGTCCCAGAGCTCCCTGTCCACGAGAAAGGCGGAGCTGAGGACGATACCGGTCACCTGCTCGGACTTCAGCGGAACGGCAACGACCGCGTGGCGTCGTAACGATCGGAGCGAATCGGCGGCGGCTGCCGCAACCTCGGAGCCCGTGTCGCGTTCCGCCGCCTTCCCATCCACGCGCCCGACGTGCACACGAGCGACCGCACGATCCTCGACGAATGACAGCGCCTCGGTGAGCGCCACGTAGTGCAGCTCGAGCCAGCGCGTGAGCGTCTCGCGAGACCGAAAGACCGTGCCAACCGGTGCTGGAAGGATGGGCGCCTTGCAAAACACGTCGTCCACGACCCGCCGGTACTGCTCTATCACCTCTCCGCTCGGCGCCGCTGCCGCGTAATCGGCCGGTGCCACGATCGCAGCGACGTCCCGGAAGGGCAGCAACTCGGCGCCTTCTGGAGGCTTCGCCTGCGCGTGGTGCTCGATGTCCGTGATCCCGTACAGTCGGAGCGCGTTAGCCATTCGGACCGTAATCGCAGTTATTCGACGTCCTCATGAATTCCCCTACGCGCAGTCGACCTGGGAGCCAAGGTGAGCCGAATTTAAGACGACCACCCCGCGCCAAAGGTCGCGTCTCCGGCAGGGAGGGAAATCAACCTCGTCCGGGGCTCATTCCCTAGCCCCCAGCCGCTAGCGCCTCCAGCGTCACCACGCAGGCCTGGCCGAGCCGATCCGGGACGTAACCGCCCTCGAGCGACGCCACGAGACGGCCACCACACCAGGACTCCGCTCTGGAGACCATCTCCCGGGTCAGCCGGTCGATATCCGTGAGCTCGAGGGTGAACCCGCCTAACGGGTCCCCGGCGAGCGAGTCGTAGCCAGCGGAGACGAGCACCAGCTCCGGCTTCCAATCGCGGGTGGCAGCGTCCACGGCACCAAGAAAGCTGCCGACATAACGTTCCGCCGAGAGCCCCGGCGGCAGGGGGACGTTCCAGATCGTACCATGGGGTCCTCGGTCCTCGGCAGCGCCCGTTCCCGGGTACCACGGCCACTGGTGCATGGAGACGAACCGCACGCTGGGCTCCTGCTCGACCAGCGCCTGCGTCCCGTTGCCATGGTGGACGTCCCAGTCGACGATCAGGACCCGGTCGATGCCATGGCGGGCCCGGGCGTAGTGGGTGGCGATGGCGACGCTTCCGAAGAGGCAGAAACCCATGGCCCGCGACCGCAGCGCGTGGTGCCCTGGCGGCCGCACGGCGCAGAAGCTCCGCTTCGCGCGTCCGTCGAAGGCCATGTCCACAGCATCCAGGGCGCATCCCACGGCGGCCGTAGCGGCATCCCAGGAGCCTGCACTTGCCACGGTGTCCGGGTCCAGGTGGCCGCCGCCGGCGTCAACGATCGCGCGAACACGGTCGACGTAGGCGCGGTCGTGGGCGAGGGTGAGCTCGTCCACCGTCGCGTAGCGGCCGTCCACGTGAAGCAGTGCGTGGAACAGCTCCGGATGCTCCCGCAGGGCGCGTGGGATCGCACGCAGCCGGCCGACGTGCTCGGGATGCCCCCAGCCGGTGTCGTGGCGGCCGCAGTCCGCGTTGGAGACGAACGCCAGCGTCAGCGAACGGGCCGGCGCCGGCGGTGCGTGAGGAGAAGGATCGAGCCGTTCTCGATGCCGAGATCGGCGATCGGCGACGCTTCGTCGAGAATGTCCCAGCCGCGGAACTTCAGCACGAAATCGCTGTGCAGCTCCGCCTCGGGAAAGAGCGCCTCGAGGGCGCGCACCTTCACCGTGAGCAGCGGCTCCCGCGGCGCCACGAGGAAGCGCACCGTGTCCCAGACCTCCGGCATCTCGACGCGGATCGTGATTCCCTGCGTGCCCTGCGGCACGAGACGAATCGTCGACGAGCGAGCCCGCAGCTGCCCGACGAACGGCTGGGTCATGACTGCACTCCCGGCAGCGTCGAGAAGAACCGCGCGACTTGCATGTCGAAGAGGTAGGTCGAGCCCGTGACGCGCGTACCGCCCTCCGCGGGCGCGACGCCGATGACGAGCTCCTCGCCGCCCTGGCCGCGGAAGCTGGCGAACGTGGGCCCTTCCTTGTCGAGGAACGCGGCGTAGAGCGACGACCGGTGCGCGAAGAATTGCTTCGCCCGGGCCAGGACTTCCGCGGGGGCGAGGGAGGTCTGGCATTCCTGCAGCGTACTTTGAGAGGCAGCCATTTAGAGAATGCTAATTGCGGGTCAGTTCCTGTCCGGCGGCAATTCCTCGTTGGGCTCGTACGCGAGCGGGATCTCCACCCGGAACGTCGAGCCCACGCTCGGCGTCGACACGAGGACGATGTCGCCACCCAGTAATCTCGCCAGTCGCCGAGCCAACGCGAGTCCCAGGCCAGAGCCGCCGTATCTGCGCGTCAGCGACCCGTCCACCTGCCGGAACTCGTCGAAGACGTAACGCTGCGCCTCGGGCGCGATGCCGATCCCCGTGTCGTGGACGCTGTAGATCACTCGGTCCTCGAGCACCTCGAGATCGACACGGATCTCGCCCGCGTGGGTGAACTTGTACGCGTTGCTGAGGAGGCTCGCGAGGATCTTCGCGATCTTTTTTTTATCGCTCCACATCACCCGTGCCGGCGGCCGATGCTCGCCGTCGGCCGCCTCCGTGCGCCGCTGCTCGACGATTCGCAGCTCCACCTCTTTGGCGCGACCCGGTGTGTTCTGAATCGCCAGGTCGAGCGGCTCGCGCGGATCGAAGCCGCTCACGACGACTTCCAGTCCGCCACGCTTGAGGGTCGTGAGCTCGAGCAGATCGCCGATGAGACCGAGCAGCTGCTCGCTGGCGCCCTTCACCTGACCGAGGGTGTTCTGCTGCTCGTCCGTAATTGGCCCGGCGAGCCCCTCCTGCATGAGCGAGATGTAGCCTATCACCGCGGTGAGGGGCGTTCTCAGCTCGTGCGAGATGTTCGACAGAAACTCGTCCTTGATCCGCCGCGCTTCGAGGAGCGCGACGTACTGCCGTTCGAGCTCAGCGTTCGACTCGACCAGCGCGCCGTTGGCGCGCCGCAGCTCCTCAATCAGCTTGGCCTTCTCCGCCGTCGCCGCCATCTGGTCGGCAACCATGCGGAGCAGACTTCGCGTGTCGGTGGTGAGCGCGCGCGCGTCGGCGAAGTAGAAGGTGACGGTGCCGAGCACGGCCTGCCCGGTCTGCAATGGAAGCGCGACGAGCGAGCGGAAGCCGAGCTCGGTCGCGACTTCCTGCCAATCCTCCAGCGACGGATCGGCGAAGACGTCGGTGACCTCGATCGTGCGCCGTTCGCTGGCAGCTTCGCCGCTCGGCCCAAAGCCAAGGCGGACGCGCATCTCACCGAGGAAGGGCGAGAACTGAGCGGGCCAGTTATGCACGGCGCCGAGGCGCATCAGCTCCGAGGCGCCGTCGATGAGGTAGACGCAGGCGAACGACGCGCCGACGAGAGGACTGACGCGATCGAGCGCGAACTGAAAAACGTCTTCGGGACGATCGGCGGTGAGGAACGCGTGAACGATCTCGCGCACCGCGATGAGCTCGCGAACTCCTGGATCGACGTGGGCGCTCGCCTTCACACGCTCGGACGTCGTCACTCCGCCACCGTTCGCTCTGGACACGGGCCTAATGTACAGCGGGCGCCAGTGTCAAGCCAGAAGACATGTCTTTGCCGCTATGTGGTTTGCGGCGTACTCGCGATGCGTACGATCGCGTCGTAGATGAGCCTCGTGCCGAATTCGAGCGCGCCGAGGGGAATGCGCTCGTCGTTGCCGTGCATCCGCTCTTCGTCCGCTTGCTCCATCGGATACGGGAGAACGCCGAATGCCTGCACCCCAAAGCGCCGCATGCGAGCGCTGTCGGTGGCACCGGTGCCGAGATACGGAACGACGATCAACTCGGGGTTCAGCGCGTGAGCCGCCTCCGCAATCGCCACGAACATCGGCGAAGCAAAGTCGCACGTCGGCGAATCCTCGCCCCGGTCGACGACGGCGATCTCGACCAGCGGATCGTCGATGATGCGCTGGAGATCTCGCACGACGTCATCGATGCGATGGCCCGGCAGGGTGCGCACGTTGAGCGTCGCGGATGCCTCGGTCGGTATGACATTGGGCGCAATGCCGGCGTGAAGCATCGTTGGCGAGACGGTCGTACGCAGCGTCGCGTCCAGTAACGGAACGGCGCGCAGAACGCGCGCGCCGTGCTCGACACGCGCCGGCTCGTCCGATGCGACATCCGCCATTGCCACGCGCTCCGGCTCGTTAGGCCAGACGCGACTCAGCTCGCGAAAGAAGCGTCGCGTCGTTGGCAGAAGACGCACTGGCAGGGGTGACGCGTGAATCGCGGCCACGGCACGGCCGAGCCGCGCGACGGCGTTGTCATCCAGGGGCACGGAGCCATGACCGCCCGAGCCGTGCGCCGTTAGGCGCAGCACATTGGCGACTTTCTCGGCGCTCTGGACAGCGAGGTAGAGTGGTTTGCCGCCGACGATACGTGTGCGGCCGCCCTCGTTCAGCGCGAACTCGGCGCGAATGAGCTCCGGGTAGTTGGCGATGAGCCATCCCATCCCCCAGTCGCCGCCTGCCTCCTCATCCGAGGTCGCGACGAAGATCACGTCGCGCTCGAGAGAGAGCTCTCCCGCCCGAACCGCGCGGTGGAGGAGGAGCATCGTCATCAGGTTCGACGCGAGCATGCCCTTGTCATCGATCGCGCCGCGGCCGTAGAGATAGCCATCGCGCACCTCGCCCGCGAACGGATCGACCGACCAGTGTGCACGCTCGACACCCACGACGTCCATGTGGGCCATGAGGAGCACGGCCTGCTTGGCACCGCTGCCGCGCAGCCGGGCGACGACGGCCGCGCGCAGCGGCGCGGGCTGGAGCAGTCGCGTCTCGATGCCAGCCCCACCCAGAGCCTCCACGAGATACTGCGCGAGCTGAAGCTCGTTGCCGGGAGGATTGGTCGTGTCGAAGCGGATCAGCGCTCGCAGGTGCTCGACCGTCTCGAGACGCGCGCGGTTCCAGTCGGGCTTACGGGTTGCGGGCAGAGGGTTGCGGGCTGAGGGCAGAGAGTAGAGGGTGGAGAGCAGAGAGTGGAGAGTAACTGCTCAGCAGTTAACCCTCCACTCTCTACTCTCTACTCTCTACTCTCTACTAGGCGACGCGGCCGCGCACCTCGTCGTCGCCCTCGTCGCGGCCGCCGTTCAGCTTGCGGCGGAGCGTGCGCACGTTGATGCCGAGCATGTGCGCGGCGCGCGTGCGATTGCCCTTCGTGAGCGCGAGCGCCTGCTCGATCACGCGTCGCTCGACCTCCATCAGGTCCAGCGACGGGAGCTCAAGCACGTGGGCCCCGCCATTGCCATTGCTTGCCGCGGCCTGCGGTGCCGGAGCCGCGCTCGCCGTCTCCTCCGGTGCGATAGACGGCGACCGAAGCGATGCGAACAGATGCACACGCAGCAGCGGGTCGGTGCTCAGGATGACCGCACGCTCGACGGCGCTCTGCAGCTGCCTAACGTTGCCGGGCCAGTCGTGGCCGCAGAGCAGCTCCAGCGCCTCCGGCTCGAGGCCGGCGATCTCCTTCCCCGCCTCGGCGGCCGCGCGCGCCGCGAAACGGTGCGCGAGCACAGGAACGTCCTCGCGACGATCGCGCAGCGGCGGGATCGAGATCGGGAAGACGTTGAGTCTATAGTAAAGATCCTGGCGGAAACGGCCGGCGTTGACCTCCGCCTCGAGATTGCGGCTCGTCGTGGCGATGACGCGGACGTCGCACTTCACCACCCCAGCGCCGCCGATCCGCTCGAACTCGCGGTCCTGCAACACGCGCAGCAGCTTGGGCTGGAGATCCGCCGGAAGCTCCGCGATCTCGTCGAGGAGGAGCGTGCCGCCATTCGCGCGCTCGAGCGCGCCGAGCGACCGCTTGGCTGCGCCCGCGAGTGCGCCCTTTTCCTGACCGAAGAGGGTGCTCTCGATCTGACCTTCCGGAAGCGCGGCGCAGTTCAGGCGAATGAACGGCCCCTCGCGCCGATCGCTCTGGGCGTGGATCGCGCGCGCGAGGAGCTCTTTCCCCGTGCCCGTTTCACCCATGAGGAGCACCGTCGCGCGGCTCGACGCCGCCGAAGCCACACTATCGAGGAGTTGTCGGATAGCACGACCCTCGCCAATGATCTCGTGCTCGCTGCGCCGACCCTGTAGCTCCCGGAGGAGCGCGCGGTTCTCGTCGCGTAATCGCGCCACGGCGAGCGCCTGATCGATCGTGAGCTGAAGCTGCTCGTTCTGGAACGGCTTCGCGAGGTAGTGTGTGGCGCCCGCGCGCATCGCCGACACCGCATGCTCGATCGTACCGAACTCGGTGAGCATGATGACGGGGACGTCACGATCCTCCTCGCGCAGTGATCGGAGCAGCTCGAGGCCGTCGACGGGGCCCGACATGTTCCAATCGCAGATCACGAGATCTATATGACTGACTCCGAGAGCTTGCAGCGCTTCGGGCGCATTGCTCGCGGTCAGTGCGTCATGCCCGAAGCGGGCGAGCGCCTTCGTGAGCACCCCGCGAACGGACGGATCCTGGTCGACAATGAGGACGGTGGCCAT
>JAJKIR010000127.1 GCA_021154325.1 Gemmatimonas sp. | reverse complement strand
TCGCTCTTCGCCCACCCGCAGCTGATGGAGACGCTGCACACCATGAGCGCGACGGTCGTGGACGACGCGTGTCTCACCTTACCGATTGCGGGCCGACGCCTCGATGCCGAAGGGATCGCCTCGGATACCGAGCTCTCGGCGGGCATTCGCGCCGCGCTCGAGGCCCTCGCCGCCGCGCTGAGCGCTCGCGGCTAACGCCGTGGGAGCAGGCGCATCGTTTCCCGCGCCTGCTCCGCGAGCTCGAGCGCCAGCGCGTGCAGCGCCGCGCGTCGCGACCGTACTTGCGCTCGGAAGATGGTGCGCGCCAATGCGTACGTACCAGCGATCGCGCAGCCCCACAGGCCGGCGGCAATGAATGCGGAATGGAACACGCCCATGCCGATGCCGATCGTCACTCCGGTCGTTCCGCCACCGCCGCCGCCCATGATTCCGCCAAAGAGCGCACCGGCGAGCTGCCCGAGGCGCTCGTCAATGCGGATCATTGTCGAGCCATGCCGCGGCACGATGGAGATCTGCAGCCTCCGGTTTTTGTTCGTGGAGCTCCACGACACGCTGCGGCCGATCGTGCCCACGTGCCCGGGGTCGCCCATCCGGCGCCGGATGGTGTCGACCAGGATGTACAGCTCGGACTCGGGAACCTCGCCGGCGACGCGCAGCTCGAGCATGATCGACATCGGCGCGCCCGACCACGGCGACGCTGCCGGCGTCTCGTCCACCAGCGGCTCGTCGCCGCCGGCATCGTTAGGTTCGGTGCGCGCCAGCCCCAGCTCCGCCGCCGCGCGCTCGAGATAACGCTCGGGGATGCCCGCCTCCGCCGCCGCCTCCCGGACGTCCGCCATCTTGTAGCCGCTGGTGAGCGACCGTCGGTCGGAGCCGTCGCCCGCGGTCATCGGTCGCAACGCCGCCGGCCGCGTTTGGACGCCCGTCATCGCCTGCAGCTCGGCGGCGCGCGACCAGAGCGACCGTGCCTCCCTCTCCGAGATCACGTTAGGCATTTCGTCGTTGGATCCGCTCTCCGCCAGCGCGTCGTCGAAGAGTGGAGCGAGCGCGTTCGCCGCTTCTCCCCTCGCGGCGGGATCCTTCGCCAGGCAGCGATCGATGAGCTCGGCGAGCGCGCGCGGCGCGTTCGGCGCTACGTCCCGCACCTTCGGCGGCGGCTTCACCACGTGCGCGACGAGCACCGCTGACGCACTCTCATTGTCGAAGGGAAGCCGGCCGGTGAGCGCGCGGAAAGCTACGACGCCGAGCGAGTACTGATCGCTGCGGCCATCCACGGGGTCGCCGCTGATCTGCTCGGGGCTCATGTAGTGCACCGTGCCGAGCACCTGACCGGTCGCGGTGAGCGGTTTGGCCTCGGCGACCCGGGCGATGCCGAAGTCCGTGACCAGTGCGCGACCCGTCGATCGCTCGATGAGGATGTTCTCCGGCTTCACGTCGCGGTGGACGACGCTGTGCGCGTGCGCGTGATCGAGCGCCGCGGCAACATCGCGCAACAGCGGCACGAGCTCGCGCGGCGGCAGCGCGCCCCGCACCGCCAACCGCTCGGCGAGGGACTCGCCGTCCACGAGCGCCATGACGATAAAGACCACGCCGCCGCTCTCGTCGGCGCGGTAGATGGGCACGATGTTCGGGTGAGAGAGCTTCGCCGCCGTCCGCGCCTCGCGGAGAAATCGCTCGCGGACGTCCGGGACGTCGCCGAGCACCTCAGGGAGCACCTTGATGGCGACGGGCCGTTCGAGCCTGATGTCCACGCCCTGATAGACCACGCCCATGCCGCCACGGCCGATCTCGCGGTCGAGCGCAAAATCCGGCGCCAGGGCGCGTGCGCGTGCTTCGAGCTCGGAGCGTTGGTCGGCCATGGCCTCGGGCGTTCGGGTAATCAATGCTACGAACCGCTGCGGCCGCGAGCAACAGCGCCTGGGTGCCGCTCGCATCCGCGGCCGCCGGCGGTATTTTCACGCGATGCGCCCATCCAACCATCTCACCGCCGCGGTCCGAGCGGCGCTCTGCCTAACGGTTGCCGCCGGCGTCGCGGTCGCGCAGCCGCCGCGACGCGATACGATTCCCCTCCCCGAGCACCCGCGCCCCGACTTCGAGCGTGCCGAGTGGCTGAACCTGAACGGCTGGTGGACCTTCGCGTTCGACGCCAAGGACGCCGGCGTGCGCGCCGGCTGGCCTAACGGGACATTTCCCGCGGCACACCGGATTCTCGTCCCCTTCTCCTGGGGAGCGCCCCTCTCCGGCGTGCCTGACAGCGCGAACATCGCGTGGTACGCGCGGACAATCACCGTGCCTAACGCGTGGCGAGGCCGTCGGGTCTTTCTCGTCGTCGGAGCGTCCGACTGGCGGACGAGCGCCTGGCTTGATGGCCGGCCGATCGGCGAGCATCAGGGCGGCTACACGCCGTTCTCCTTCGAGCTGAAGACGCCGCGATTCGGCGCGCCCCAGCGGCTCGTCGTCCGCGTCGACGATACGCCGCATCCCTTCAAGCTCGAGGGGAAGCAGGGCTATGGCGCGGCACATGGCATCTGGCAAACGGTCTACCTCGAGGCACGCGGCGGCGCGCCACTGGATGCCGTGCACTTCGCGCCGCATGCGGACCTGAACGGCGTGCGCGTGGATGCACGCCTGCTCGAGCCCGCGCCGACTGATGTCACGGTGCGGCTTACGTTCACCAACCGTGACGGCCAGCCTGCGGTGACGCAGCGCATCGCGCGCGGCCAGCGGTCCGCGTCATTCGACGTGCCCCTGCCAAACGCGCATCGTTGGTCGCTCGATGATCCATACCTCCACAACGTGGTGGTCACCGCCACGGCGCCAGGCCTCGCGACGGACAGCGTGCGCACTTACTTCGGGATGCGCACGATCGGCGTCGCCGAGCTTCCCGGCACGACATACCGCTACGTCGCGATCAACGGGACGCCGGTGTTTCTCCAGCTCGCCCTCGACCAGGCGTATCATCCGACTGGCTACTACACCTTTCCGACCGACAGCAGCCTTCGCGACGAGATCCTGCGCGCGCGGCGCATCGGGCTCAACGGACTCCGCGAGCACATCAAGATCGAGGCGCCGCGCAAGCTGTACTGGGCCGACAAGCTCGGTGTGCTGATCATGGCCGACGTCCCCAATTGGTGGGGCCCGCCGGATTCGACGGCGTTTCACGAGCACGAGGTCGCGATGCGCGGAATGCTCGACCGCGACTTCAATCATCCCGCGGTCTTCTCGTGGGTGATGTTCAACGAGTCGTGGGGCCTAACGACGAAGGTCGGAAATGGCGAGCGGTATCTTCCCGAGACGCAGCGCCGCGTCGCCAGCGTATACCGGCTCGCCAAGTCACTCGACTCGACGCGTCTCGTCGAGGACAACTCGCCGTGCTGCCACAGGGGACACACGGTGACGGACCTCAACTCCTGGCACGAGTACCTGCCCGGCTGGCGATGGGAGGCTCATCTCGACTCGCTGAGCGACAGCACCTTCGCGGGCTCGACATGGAACTTCGAGAACGGCTTTCGCCAGAGAGGTCAGCCGATGCTCAACTCGGAGTTCGGCAACGTGTGGGGCTACGAGGGCAGCACCGGCGACGTCGACTGGAGCTGGGACTATCATCGCGCCGTCGACGCCTTTCGCCGCCATCCGAAGCTCGCCGGCTGGCTCTATACGGAGCATCACGACGTCATCAACGAATGGAACGGCTACTGGCACTTCGACCGGTCGCCCAAGGAGACAGGATTCGGCGATCTCGTCGAAGGGATGACGCTCCGCGACTTGCACACGCCGCTGTACGTCGCCGTCGGCGTTCCGGAGCTGAGCCGTACGGCACGGCCCGGCGAGCAGGTGAACGTGCCTCTCTACGCGTCGTTTCTGAGCGGGAGCACGGCGTACGGCGACTCGCTCGTCCTCCGCGCTGAGCTGAGCGGCTGGACGACCCTCGGCGAGCACCGCCAGTTCGCGTCCATCGTGCGGCGCGTTCCCTACCGGCCGTGGATGACGGAGGCGCTCACCCCGTTGACCGTGACGATGCCTAACGAGCCGGCGGTCGCGGTCCTCGCCGTGCGGCTCGAGGACGCCGCTGGGACGGTGCTGCATCGCAACTTCACAACCTTCATCGTCGAAGGCGATGCACCGCCAACGGCGACCCTCGGCGATGGCGCGCGTGTGCGCGCGGTGCGGGTTCCCGCGGCGTCGATCGCCGACGCGCACTGGAGCCTCAAGCAGTGGAGCGTGCTCAGTGGCCGGAAGATCGACGGCGCGGGGAGCGGCTACTTCGAGTACCGGATTCCGTGGCCCACAGGATTGGCCGCGTCAGGCGTCGCGAGCGCGACGTTTCTCGTCGAGGCGTCGGCAAAGCGCCTCAACGGGAAGGATCGCGATACGACCGTGAGCGCCAACGACGACTACATGCGCGGCGGTGGCTTCCACGATCCAAGCCGGAACCCGAACAGCTATCCCATGACCGGTACGACGCCCTTTCCGAGCGCCGTGACCGTCACGGTGAACGGCTTGCTCGCCGGACGCTGGGAGCTCGCCGACGATCCCGCCGATTCACGCGGGATCCTGAGCTGGCACGCGCAGCCGCACGACGGGCATCTCTATGAAGCCGGCTCGTACGGCCAGCTCGTTCGTGTGCCCATTCCTGCCGCGGCGCTCGCCGACGCCGCTCGAACCGGATCGATAATCGTTAGGCTCGCGGTCGACACCGCGCTTCCCGGGGGGCTCGCGATATACGGATCAGGATTCGGCCGCTATCCGATCGATCCGACTGTCCTGTTCGTTCTGCGGTAGCCGCGCGTGACGGGGGACACCCGCCTCCTCCTCTTCGCCCTGGGCGCGGTGGTACTCCTCATCGTGCTCATCGCGCGACTCAAGCTCCACCCGCTCATCGCGCTCATCGTTGTCTCGTTAGGCATGGGCGCCGTCGCGGGGATGCCCCTCGCCGACGCGGCGACGGCTTTCCAGAACGGCGTCGGGAGCGCGCTCGGCTTCATCGCCATCGTCGTCGGCGTCGGCACGATGCTCGGGAAGGTGATGGCCGAGTCGGGCGCGGCGGCACGCATCGCGACGACGCTCATCGCCTGGTTCGGCGAGCGGCGCGTCCACTGGGCGCTCATGGTCGTCGCCTTCATCCTCGGCATCCCGGTCTTCTTTCAGGTCGGGTTCGTGCTCCTCGTGCCGCTCGTGTTCACGATCGCGCGGCGCACCGGTCTCTCACTCGTGAAGCTCGGCATTCCGCTCGTCGCCGGTCTGTCGGTGGTGCACGGGATGCTCCCACCGCATCCGGCGGCGATGCTCGCCGTCACCACCTTCGGAGCGGACATCGGGCGCACCATTCTCTACGGCCTCATCGTCGGCCTCCCGACGGCGGCGCTCGCGGGTCCCATCTACGGCGCATGGATCTCGGCGCGAACTCCATTGCCGGCGGACAACCCGCTCGCCGCGCAGCTCTCGGAGAGCGATGTCGCGCTCGCGCAGCTTCCGGGCTTCGCGATCTCGCTCTTCACTGTGCTGGTGCCCGTGCTGCTCATGCTGCTCGCCACGGCCGCGGACGCGACGCTCGCCGCCGACAGCGTGACACGCGCGACGCTGCGCTTCGCGGGGAACCCGATCGTTGCCCTGCTCATCGCCCTCCTCTTCTCCTTCTGGTCGCTGATTCGGCCGCGCGGCTTCAGTCGTGAGCAAGTGCTCAAGTTCTGCAACGACTGCCTCGCGCCAACGGCGACGATCCTGCTCGTCATCGGCGCCGGCGCGGGCTTCAACCAGGTGCTCATCGCGAGCGGCGTGGGTCGTGCCATGGCTGCTCTCGCGCGGGGATCGCACGCCTCGCCGATCCTTCTCGCCTGGCTCGTCGCCGCGCTCATTCGCGTCGCCACCGGCTCGGCAACGGTGGCGATGACGACGGCCTCCGGCCTCGTCGCACCGATCGCTGCCGCGTTAGGCACGCCCCCCGAGCTGCTCGTACTCGCGACTGGCGCCGGCTCGCTCGTGCTCTCACACGTCAACGACGCCGGCTTCTGGCTCGTGAAGGAGTTCTTCAACATGACCGTGCCCCAGACCCTCCAGACCTGGACGGTCGCCGAGACGATCATCGGCGTCGCCGGCCTCGTGTTCACGCTGCTGCTCGGTCTTCTCGTCTGACGGAGACGACATCATGCGATTACTCGTGCTATGTCTGTGCGCCGCCACGGTGGCGTGCGCTTCGGCGTCCAACCGCGGCTCGTCAGGCGCCGCGCCCACCTACATCGACGTGACCGTGACGCTCGACGCCTCCACCACGCCCGTGTACGAGGGCGACGCGCCGATGCGATTCGAGTTCCTCAAGGAGATGCGCCGCGGCGATCCACTCACCCTCTCCGCCTACTCGCTCGGCGCGCACAGCGGAACGCACGTGGACGCGCCGATGCACTTCGTCGCCAACGGCGCGTCCATCGACCAGGTTCCGCTGGATCGGCTCATCGGCCCCGCGCGCGTGATCGAGATCGCCGACGATATCCAGGCCATCACCGCCGCGGAGCTCGGGAAGCATGACTGGCGCGGCGCGCCGCGAATTCTTTTCCGCACGCGGAGCTCGATCCGCGGCTGGATGACGTCGCCGCTCTTCCATCGTGACTTCGCCTACATCGCACCGGACGCCGCGCAGCTCCTCGCCGACGCCAACGTGCAGCTCGTCGGAATCGATTATCTCTCGGCCGAGCAGTTCGGCGCATCCGCTCCGCGCGCGCACCAGATCCTACTGGGCAAGGGCATCCCAATTGTCGAGGGCTTGCTGCTCACCAACGTACACGGCGGCGATTACGACCTGATGGTGCTGCCGATGAAGGTCGGTGGGCACGAAGGCGCGCCCGCGCGTGCGGTGCTGCGCCGGCGATAGATTCCGGCGTATGACGTCGCCACCCGCGTCGGATCGCGGCACGTACGCTCCACCGCTCGTCGGCTCGGAGTTCGGCGAGCTCTGGTCGGCGCTGGCCTCGCAGTACGCCGTCGAGCGCGAGCTCGGGCGTGGCGGTATGGGCGCGGTCTTCCTCGCGCGCGACGTGCGTCTCGAGCGGCACGTCGCCATCAAGGTGCTCCCACCCCATCTCGCCGCGGACGGGGAGCTACGCGAACTCTTTCTGCGTGAAGCGCGCACGGCGGCGCGGCTGGCGCACCCGCACATCGTCGCCGTCTTCCGCGCCGACGAGGTCGCGGGTCATCCGTTCTTCGCCATGCCCTTCATCGAGGGCGAGAACCTCGCCGAGCGGGTGAGCGCGCGCGGCCCGCTGCCGCCGGCGGACGCGGTGCGGGCGCTGCGCGAGGTCGCGTGGGCGCTCGCCTACGCACACGCCCGCGGGGTCGTGCACCGCGACGTCAAGCCGGAGAACATCATGATCGAGCGCGGCTCGGGACGCTCGATCGTCACCGACTTCGGTATCGCACGCGTGGAATTCGGGCCCGTCTTCGCGCAGGACGCGCTCGTCATGGGCACCGCCAGCTACATGAGCCCGGAGCAGATCGATGGCGAGCCGCTCGACGGCCGCAGCGACCTGTACTCGTTAGGCGTGGTCGGATTCCACGCGTTGAGCGGAACGCTGCCCTTCACGGGCAATAGCGTCACGTCGCTGCTCGACGCCCACCGCCGACAGCCCGCGCCCCCGCTCTCCTCGGTCGCGCCGCGTGTACCCGCACCGATCGCGGCGGTGATCGATCGCTGTCTCGCCAAGGAGCGCGACGCGCGCTACCCCACAGGCGAATCGCTCGCCGACGCGCTCGAGAAGGCGTTGCGTCTTTCCGAAGCCGCGCTCGGCCGCACGGGCGAGCATGCGGTTGCCGCGCTCTCCACCGGCGACGCGGCGCGCGTGTTGGAGCGCGCCGCCGCCCTCCAGATCGCGGCGCTTCGCGCGGCGGCCGAGCCGCCGAGTGAGCAGCGCACCCAGGCCGGCATCGCCGCCCGCGAGTTCCTGGCCGCCGCGGCCGCCGCCGGCATCGACCCGCAGTTCGTCAGGCGCGCGCTGGAAGAAATCGCGCGCGAGCGTTAAAGGCATCTCGACCGAAGAGCAGTCGATCGGGGGTGCTAGGCGGCACCATGCCAAATTTGGAATGTCAGCAATGATGCGCGGACGGCGCTCCGATGTGCGCATTCCAAATTTGGCATGAAGCCGCCGTGCACCCCCGATCGACTGCTCGTGAATGGCGCATGACAGCGCACCTGCTGTAACTCTCCTGAACGCGCTAAGGGGTCGCAGCGCGCGCGCCGGGGCCGTCGAGCTGCTCGATCGTGGCGTTCGATGGTGGCCGCTGCCGCTGCAGGCGCTTCGCCACGCGCTCCGCCTGCGTGAGCACACGCAGCACGTTGCCGCCGGCGAGCTTCGCGAGGTCCGCGTCGCTCCAGCCGCGGCGCGCCAGCTCAGCGATGATCGCTGGATACTTCGACACGTCCTCGAGGCCAACGACCGTCTCCTCGATGCCATCGAAGTCGCTGCCGATGCCGACGTGATCGGGCCCGACGATCTTTCGAACATGCTCAATGGCGTCGGCAACCTCGCCGATCGACGCCGTCGGACGCGGATGCGCCGCGCGCCACGTCGCGACCTCGGCCCGAACGGCGGCTGCGTCACCGGGATGCCTCCGGCTGGCGTCAGCCATGGTCGCCGCAAGCTGGTTGTCGTCGGCGTAGACGGCCTTCGACACGAAGCTGGTCACGAACGGCACCATCACGACGCCACCGTTCTTCGGCACGCGCGCGAGGATCGAGTCCGGCACGTTGCGCGGATGATCGACGAGGGCACGCGCCGCCGAGTGCGAGAAGATCACCGGCGCTTCGGTGACGTCGAGAGCGGCGCTCATCGTGCCCGGCGACACGTGCGAGAGGTCGACGAGCATGCCGAGCCGGTTCATCTCGCGCACGACCTCGCGGCCGAAGGGCGTGAGGCCGCCGTGCTTCGCGCTGTCGAGGGCGGCGTCGGCCCAGTCGAGGGTGACGTTGTGCGTGAGCGTCATGTAGCGCGCACCCATCGCGTAGTACGCGCGCAGGAGATTGAGTGAGTTCTCAATCGCGTGCCCGCCCTCGAGTCCGAGCATCGAACCGAGATGGCCGCGCTTGATCGCGGCGCGCACCGAATCGGCTGTGGTCGCCCACTCCAGCTCCGGATACTTCGCGATGGTGCGACGCGCGATGTCGATCTGCTCGAGCTGGACCCGCGCGTATCCGGGCTGACTGGAGACGGCGCCGTTGGACTTGTATGTGGCGTCCGCGCGCTCGCCGGGAATGTAGATCGACCAGAACTGACCGCCGACGTGCCCGGCCTTGAGGCGCGCGAGGTCAGTCATCCCCGCTCTGTGCGTTCGCAGATCGTACCACTCCACGTCCATCGGGTGCGCCTTGTCCTCCCGGATTCGCCACGGGAGGTCGTTGTGCCCGTCGACGATCGGCTGCGCGGTGAGAACGCGAATCGCGCGCGCCATGTACGGGTCCGTGGACTTCGATGCTTGAGCGAACGCGGGGGCTGCGCTGAAAGCGAGCAACGCCGCGGCAGTGATTGACTGGTGTATGCGCATGGGCGGAATTCTATGCGCGGTACACCTACGCCGCGAGCTTTGGTGCTCCGATGCTCAACGCTGCTTCGTGGGCCTGTCTCAGGCGGACGATCGTGATCTCGGGAAAGGCGCCGAGCCGGAAAGGAATTCCCCAGTATCCGGTGCCCGGATTGATGTAGAGCAAGGCGTCGCCTTCGCGGTGGCCGCCCATCGCGTGCTCGAGGAACGGCGACGCGAGGCTCCAGCCAAGTCGCGGCAGCGCGAACTGGCCCCAATGCGTGTGCCCGCTCAGCGTCAGCGACACGCCGCGCGTGGCGAGGCCAGGCCAGAGCGCCGGATTGTGCGCGAAGGCGACGGTGGTCGTTCCCGCAGGCACGCCCGCGAGCGCACGGTCGACGTCAGGCGCGGCGCCATCGTTAGGTATTCCCGCCGCGCGCGGGCCGGCGGCGGGATCGCCCGTGCCGACGATCGCCAACCGTGCCCCGCGCCGCTCGACGACGCGCGCGTCGTTCACGAGGATCGTCGCCGTCGTGCGCTGGCGCAACGAGTGGGCGACAGCGTCCCAACCGGCGTAGATGTCGTGATTGCCGGGAATGATGTAGACGCCGAGCGGGGCGTCGAGCGTCGCGAACGCCGCCGCGTACCACGGCACGTCCTCGGCCCGGTCGTCGACCACGTCACCGGTGACGGCGATGACGTCCGGCGCCGCCTGCGTCACCGCCGCCGCCACTCGCGCGAGAAAGCGCCGTGAGGTCTGCGGTCCGACGTGGAGATCCGAGATCTGCGCGATGCGCACGCCGTCGAAGGCGGCGGGCAGGCCAGGCACGCTCGCGTCAACCTCGCGAACGACGAGCCGCCGCGAGCCGAAGTAGCCCGCGAGCAGCACGAGCGCCGCGGTCCCGACAATCGCACCGGCGGCCAATCGCCCAAAGAGTAACGAATGCCCAAACGGGACACCGATGAGCATTCCCACGACGGCGGCGGCGGCCGCGAAGGGAAGAACGAGCTGGCTGTAGAGCACGGCCCGCACAACGAGCAAGCGGAACGCGGCGCCGGGATAGAATGGCCAGCCTCGCCACTTCACGAAGAGAAGCAGCGGAATTGTCGTGTACAGCCCGATGAGCGCGACGACGAGTGGCGCGCCCCATCCAAGGTCGCGTGTCACGACGCCGAGCACGGACCACGACGCGATCTGATAAGCAAGGAAGCGAGCGAGAAGCCGCCAGCCATTCCCTCGACGCACGCGGCGCGATCGTCTCCCGTCGCTCACGCGCGGATCACCGTGATGCTGCCTCGACGAGCGCCGCGACTTCGCGCACCTTCGGCGCGATCACCGGCGCCTCGGGAAGCACGTCGCGCACCGCTTCGGTGGTCTTCAGGCCGTTTCCCGTTATGCAGAGCACGACCTCATCGTCGGCGCGCAGCTGTCCGCGTTTCGCGAGCGCCAGCGCCGCGGCGACGGTGACGCCGCCCGCGGTCTCGGTGAAGATGCCTGTCGTCTCGGCGAGCAGTCGGATGCCCGCGACGAGCGCGTCGTCGCTCACGGCCTGCGCGGCGCCGCCACTGTCGCGGATTGCTTTCGCCGCGAACGTGCCGTCGGCGGGATTTCCGATCGCGATCGAGCGCGCGATCGTCTTCGGAACTTCGGGAATCACACGGTCGTCGCCGCGATCGAAGTGCCTGACGATTGGCGCGCACCCCTCCGCCTGCGCGCCGAAGAGCCGCGGCGGCGTTCCCGACACGAGCTCGGCCGACAGTGCTTCGCCGAAACCCTTGCGCAGCTTCGTGACGAGCGAGCCACCCGCCATCGGCGCGACGACGGCCGTCGGCAACCGCCAGCCGAGCTGCTCGGCTATCTCGAACGCCATCGTCTTCGAGCCTTCGCCGTAGTAGCCGCGCAGGTTGACATTGACGATCCCCCAGCCAAAGCGATCGGCCACCTGCGCGCAGAGCCGGTTCACGTCGTCGTAGTGCCCGCGGACGCGAACGAGGTGCGGGGCGTAAATCGCGGTGCCGATGATCTTCCCGGCCTCGAGGTCATCGGGGATGAACACCCACGCGTCGAGCCCCGCGCGCGCCGCATGCGCGGAAACGGCATTGGCGAGATTACCGGTCGACGCGCAGCCGATCGTCGTTAGGCCGAGCGCGTGCGCCGCGTTGATCGCGGTGGCGACGACCCGGTCCTTGAACGAGAGGCTCGGGTGGGAGACGCTGTCGTTCTTGATCCAGACCCGTGCGACGCCGATCACTCGCGCGAGCCGCGGCGCCTCGACGAGTGGTGTGAAGCCCGTGTCGAGCGAGAGCGCCGGCTCCCCCTCGAATGGCAGCCACTCGCGATACCGCCACATCGAAGGCGCGCGCCCGGCGATCGTCGCGCGATCGGGGAACGACCGCTCCGCTGGATAGATGGGGTCGAGCGGTCCGAGGCAGTTCTCGCATACCGCGACCGCCGCCCCCTCCTGCTCCGCCCCGCATACCCGACATCGCTGTGGGAGGACTCGCAGGCTCTCGTGCTCAATCGTCGTCATTTTGGAAATTTAGCTTGCCATTCTTACGACAATCAGTACTTCGGCAGCGAGGGATCCACCTCGTCAGCCCACCGATGAATTCCACCCGCAAGATTGTACACGCGACGGAACCCCGCCGCCTGGAGCTGCCTAACGGCGCGGCCGCTGCGGGCGCCCGTTCGGCAGATCACGATGGTCTCCCGCGACGCATCGAGCGTCGGCAACGCCTCGGCGAGCGTGCCGAGCGGAATGAGTTGCACGTTCGGGATGCTCGCGATGTCGAGCTCGTACGGCTCGCGCACGTCGATCAGATCGATGTCGTCGCCGCGCCGCAGACGCTCGGCCAGCTCCGACGGTGTGATCTCGGGGATCTCGTTCGTGTTCGTCACGTGTGACTCCGGTGTCACGCCGCAGAATTGATCGTAGTCGATCAGCTCGCGAATCTCGTGCGTCCCGCACGCCGGGCAGTTCGGATCCTTGCGCAGCCGAACCGTACGGAACTGCATCGTCAACGCATCTATGAGCAGCAGTCGACCGACCAGTGGCTCGCCAACGCCGAGAATGAGCTTGATCCCTTCCGTCGCCTGAATAGTGCCAACGAGACCCGGCAGCACGCCGAGCACGCCGCCCTCCGCGCAGCTCGGCACGAGCCCCGGCGGTGGCGGTTCCGGGAAGAGACAGCGATAGCACGGCCCCTCCTCGAGGGCAAAGACGGATGCCTGTCCCTCGAAGCGAAAGATCGAGCCGTACACGTTAGGCTTCCCGAGCAGCACGCACGCATCGTTGGTGAGATAGCGCGTCGCGAAGTTGTCGGTGCCGTCGATGACGACATCGTAATCGCGAATGATGTCGAGCGCGTTCGCCGACGTGAGGCGGGTCTCGTAGAGCTCGACGTGCACATGCGGATTGACGTCGTGGATTCGCTCGCGCGCCGACTCGAGCTTTGGTCGGCCGATGTCTTTCGTGCCGTGCAGCACCTGGCGCTGCAGGTTCGATACGTCGACGACGTCGAAGTCGACGAGACCGAGCGTGCCGACGCCCGCGGCGGCAAGGTACAGCGCCAGCGGCGAGCCGAGCCCGCCCGCGCCGATGAGGAGAATGCGTCCTGCCTTGAGCTTGCGCTGTCCGTCGATGCCGACGTCGGGAAGGATGAGATGCCGGCTGTAGCGCAGCACCTCCTCGTTGCTCAGCGTGACCGTTCCGTTGCCGTGCGCCATCAGCTCATCCTCCGGCGATCGCGGGTACGATCGTCAGCTCGTCACCATCCGCGACGGATGCGTCGAAGCCGCCGTGGAAGCGAATGTCTTCATCATTCAAATAAAACGTGACGAAGGGATAGGGGTTGCCGGCATCGTCCCGCAGACGCGGCGCAAGCGCGGGAAAACGCGTCGCGACGTCGTTAACGAGGGCGCCGACAGTCTCTCCTTCGGCAGCGATGACCTTGCCGTCGGCGAGCTTGGCGAGAACGGTCGGGAGGTACAGTGTCACTGACAT
>JAJKIR010000126.1 GCA_021154325.1 Gemmatimonas sp. | reverse complement strand
GTGCTGGAGCGTATGCGACTCGACAACGCGGCGTTGATGGCCCGGCGCATCTACCTCACGAACCTGGATCTCTTCGACGCGGTTTGGCTACGCGAGGACCAGGATCTGAAGAAGACGATCGCGCAGATCATAACTCTGGCGAAGTCGAAGCCGAAGGATCCGTTCGGTGCCTTACGAGAGTGGGTCGCGAAGACTCCGGCGCCGCCATCCTGAACGAGGCGAGGGATGTGCACTCGAATCAGTCGGACCGTCGGCGATTCCGTGTCGTTGTAGCGATCAACTGGTTCCAACGACGAAACGGCCGGAAAAGGCTCGGAAATATCGCGGGTACAACGAAACGGCGGTGACGATCTTTTAGAAGAAGCGTTGCCGCTCTTTGTCGTTCTCCGGCCTTTTCAGGCCCTTTCCGGTCGTTTCGTTTTCCTTCTCGGTGAGGGTCGGCGGAACACGGCGTCGTAGAAGGTCTGAGCGGCCAGATGGCACTCACTTCGTAAATCGCGACTTCAGGAGCGCGCGAAGATCGATTGGGGGCTGCTCGGGGGGCGCGGCAGGCTCGGGAGCGGCCGCTCCGTCGTCTGCTAACACCATGCGCTGCATCTTCGCGCGGACACCGCGATCGACGAACCGCGACAGCTGATCCATCGAGTAGTCGGCACCGCGTCGCGTGTTGTAGACGTTGAGCGGATACGAAACATAGAGCTCATTGCGGGGGCGGGTGCAGGCGACGTACATGAGGCGTCGCTCCTCGTCGAGCTGGGCGTCGTCGGCGGTGGCCCGGGCGAGCGGGAAGTAGCCGTCCACGGCCCAGATCAGGAAGACGGTGTCCCACTCCTTTCCCTTTGCGCTGTGCGCGGTGCTGAGAACGAGCGCGTCGTCCTCAGCGTCGCCGCCGACGGCGAGATCCTGGGTGCTCTGGGGCGGCTCGAGGGCGATCGCGGCGAGGAAGGCCGCGCGCGTCGGATAGCCGCCGGCGATCACACGGAGCTGCTCGAGGTCGGCGAGCCGCGCTTCGGGACGGTCGTAGCGCTCGCGGAGAATGTCGTCGTACAGGCCGCGGACTGCTTCGATCTCCGCGCCGACTCCAGTGCCGAGCGACTCCGCTTCGTTGCGGGAAGCGCGGGCATTGAGCGCTCGGAGGAGCGCGACGAGGCGCTCGTGCGCGTCGCGCGCTCGCGGCGGCGGAGCCCAGTCGTAGAAGGCGTGAGCCTCCCATCCGTGTTCGGCCATTGCCGCGATGGCGGCCCGCGCGGTGGAGTCGCCGATACCTGGCATGAGCATCAGGATGCGATACCAGCTCACGTCGTCGCGGGGATTCTCGATGACGCGGAGAAATGCGAGCACGTCCTTCACGTGGGCGGCCTCGAGGAACTTCAGGCCGCCCCACTTCTCGAACGGCACGCGGCGATTCGCGAGCTCGATCTCGAGGTCCGCGGACATGTACGCGGCGCGGAAGAGCACCGCCATCTCGTGGAGCGGGGTGCCTTCCTCGTGCAGCTCGAGCACGCGGTCGACGACGAACTTGGTCTGCTGCTGCTCGTCGCGCGCCGACACGAGCCAGGGCGCTTCGCCCCCGGCGCGGCTCGTCCAGAGATTCTTGGTGAAGCGCTCTTCAGCGCGGCTGATGAGCGTATTCGTAACTTCGAGGATTGGCTGCGTGGAGCGGTAGTTCTGCTCCAGCGTGACGAGGCGGGTGCCCGGGAACTGCTTCGGAAAGTCGAGGATGTTGTGGACGTTCGCGCCGCGGAACGAGTAGATGCTCTGGGCATCGTCGCCGACGACGGAGATGTTCTGGTGCGTGCGACACATGCCACGGAGGATCCTCGCCTGCGTGACATTGGTGTCCTGATACTCATCGACGAGAATGTGGTCATAGAGCCCGGCGATGCGCTCGGCGAGCGGCGCCGACTGCTCGAGCATCAGCCACCAGAAGATGAGCAGATCATCATAATCGACGAGGTTGCGCTCGTGCTTGCGGCTGGTGTACTCGGCGAAGATCCGGAGGACGTCGTCGGTGTAGTCGGTGAACTGCGGCAGCTCGCCGCCGAGAATGTCCTCGACGGGAATCTCGGTATTGACGTTCCGCGAGTAGACGTAGTGCAGCGTCTCCTTCTTCGGGAATCGCTTCTCTTGCTTGCCGTAGCCGAGGTTGGCGCGCGCGATTCCCATGAGGTCGACCGCGTCTGCCTGGTCCATGATGGAGAAGTCGCGCGGAAGACCGGCGGCCTGGCCGAAGATGCGCAGGAGGCGGTTACCGGTGCCGTGAAAGGTGCCGCCGTGCACCTGACCACTGACTGCACCTACGAGTCGCTCGGCGCGGGTGACCATCTCGTGCGCGGCGCGCCGCGTGAACGTGAGCAGGAGGATGCGCTCGGGCTTCACACCGCGCTGGAGGAGGTGGGCAACGCGATAGATCAGCGTTCGTGTCTTGCCTGTTCCGGCGCCAGCGACGATGAGCAGCGGGCCATCGCCATATAGCGCGGCCGCGGCCTGCTCCGGATTGAGCTGGGCGGTGAGGTCGTCGAGCGAGTGCTCCTCGTCCGGCGCCGGCGCGTCACGTTCACGCGGCCGGTAGATCCGCGGCCCGTCCGCCATGCTACCGGATAGCGCGCTCGGTCGCGGCGGTCGTCGAGTCGTGGAGGGCGGATGCGAGCTCGTCGCCCGTGACGCTTCGCGACGTGAGGTCGAACAGACGAGCCGTGGCGGTGACAACGTGCTCGCCAACCTCGGATACTGCTGGACGCTCGTCAGGGAGCTCCGCATGCAGCGACGTCATGCGTACTGCCTGGATGCCGCATGGAACGATGAGATCGAAGAAGCGGAGATCAGTCGCGACGTTGAGCGCGAAGCCGTGCCAGGTGACCCAGTCGCGCGCGTGCACTCCGATCGACGCGATCTTGCGGTCACCGATCCAGACGCCCGTATACGGAGGGTTCCGATCGCAGCGCAGGCCGTACGTCGACAGCGCGTCGATGAGTAGCTGCTCAACCTGCCGGAGGTACCAGTGGAGATCGCGGCGGTGCTGCTTGAGGTCGATGATCGGGTAGCCGACGAGCTGCCCCGGTCCATGAAAGGTGACGTCGCCGCCGCGCTCGACTTCGAAGACGTCCACGCCTTGCTGCCGCAGGTACGCGGGTGACGCGAGTAGATGGGCGCTCTTCGCGGATCGGCCCAATGTCACGACCGGCGGATGTTCGACGAGGAGGAGCACGTCGTCTTCGATAGCACCGGCGATGCGCGCGCGCGCTACCTCGCGCTGGAATGCGAGGGCATCCGCGTACGGCTGCAGGCCGAGGTCCGCGACGAGGAGCTGACGCACCAGTCTATGCGTGGATCATCATCCCCATCGAATCGAGCGCCGCTTCGGCGATCGCCTCGGACAGGGTCGGGTGCGCGTGGATGGCGAGGTCGACTTCCTCGACAGTGAACTCGTTCTCACGCGCGACCGCGAGCTCGTGAATCAGCTCCGTTGCGTGCGCGCCGATAATGTGCGCACCGAGAATCTCACCGTACTTGGCGTCGCGAATGATCTTGACGAAGCCCTCCGTCTCGCCCGAGGTGCGCGCGCGGCCGTTGGCCGAGAAGGGGAAGCGGCCGACCTTGTAGTCGAGCTTCTTCTCCTTGCACTGCTGTTCCGTGAGCCCGATCGACGCCACCTCCGGGTGACAGTACGTCGCACTCGGGATGTTGGCGTAGTTCACGCCGTGGGTGTGCTTGCCGGCGAGGATCTCGGCGACGGTGACACCTTCGCGCGACCCTTTGTGGGCGAGCATCGGCGGCCCCGCGACGTCGCCGATCGCGTAGATGCCGGGCGCGCTCGTAGCCATTTTCGCGTCGATCTTGATGAAGCCGCGCTCGGTGAGCTGCACGCCCTGTTCCTTGAGGCCAAGGTCCTCGACGTTTGGCGCGCGTCCCGCGGCGATGAGCACTTTCTCAACCTCGAGACTCTTTTTCTCGCCGCCGACTTCCACCGTCATCGTCACCGAGCTCTTACCGACTTTCACGTTGCTGATCCGGGTGCCCGTGAGGACGTCGATCTTCCGCTTCTTGAACGCGCGCTCGAGCTCCTTCGAGCAATCGGAATCTTCCAGCGGCAGGATGCCAGGAAGCACCTCGATCAGACTGACCTGGCTGCCAAAGGCGTTGAAGACATCCGCGAACTCACAACCGACGGCGCCCGCGCCCACGATGGCGAGCGTCTTCGGCGCGCTGTCGAGTATCAGCGCTTCATCCGAAGAGATCACGGTCGACTTGTTGAGCTCCAGACCGATCTGGGGCAGCCCCTTCACACGCGAGCCGGTGGCGATCACGATGCCCTTCTTCGCCTCGTGCCGCTCCTCCTTGCCCTCGGCCGACTTCAGCGAGATCGCGTTCTTGCCGACGAGCTTCGCCGCGCCTTTGAGCCAGGTGATCTTGTTCTTCTTGAAGAGGAATTCGACACCCTTCGAGTTCTGCTGGCTCACGCCGCGGGAACGCTTCATGGCAACGCCGTATTCCAGCTTGACGTCCCCAACCGTGACACCGAACTCCTTTGCATGCTGCAGGCGATTGGCGATCGCCGCCGACTCCAGCAGCGCCTTGGCCGGAATGCATCCCCAGAGGACGCAGGTTCCACCCAGCCCTTCGCGCTCCACGACCGCCGTCGACAACCCAAGCTGCGCGCAGCGGATAGCACCTACATAGCCGGCGGGGCCGCCGCCGATAAAGATCACGTCGAACGAGGCCATGGTTCCGATGTTCCTCAAAGAGTCCGGTGCCGACGCCGCGAACCAGCGAGGGAGCGGCGGCCCCGAAACATATCCGGCCGGTGCGGCGTGGACTATTGCAGCCCGAGCCACGCTCATCTTGCTCGACGCCCGGCGAAACCATAGCGTGTCGTCGATGCGGACCTCTCGAGCGCGCGAGCGCCGGATTGTACTGGTTGCGCTTGGCGCGGCGCTACTCGCCAGCGCGCCGTCGCGTGTGTGCGCGCAAACAGCCGCGGCCCCAACGGCGAAGCTCGTCGGAACCATCACCGACACGTCTGGCGTCCCGTTGGCGCGCGCGGAGATCTGGCTCATAGCCGGTAGTGCGCTGCGGACGATCTCGAACGACTCGGGGAAGTTCGAACTACCTGGGCTCCCGGTTGGGTCGATCACACTTGGCGTGCGACGCCTCGGATACGAGTCGGCGACCTTCACAGCGGTGCTCAAGCCGGGGAAAACGCACCGGGCCACGTTCCCCCTCTCGCCGTCGGCTCAGTCGTTGGCCGAGGTGAAGGTTCAGGACACCGTGTCGAGCTGGTTGTCTCTGTTCGAGGAGCATCGCTCAATGCATCGCGGCACCTTCATCACGCGGCGCGACTTCGAACGCGAGAACCTTCGAATCGCGACCGACATTCTGCGGCGCGTTCCAGGCGTGCAGATCGTGCCGACGCGATTCGGCACGGCGGTGCAGATGATGCGCGGTTTCGGCGCGCGCCGTTGTGTTCCGCAGCTGTACGTGCACCAGACGCCTTACAGCGGCAACTTCGACGACTTCACTCCCGACGACATCGAAGCGATCGAGGTCTACGTCGGCATCTCCGAGATCCCACCGGATCTGATCACGATGGGCCGGCCGGTGTGCGCCGCGATCGTCATCTGGACGCGCGAGCCGCCGCCGAAGAGTAGAGGGTCCTGACCGAACCGACGGATACGGGCTAGGCCACCATCATCATCGGGTTCTCGATCATCCGGCCGAGCGTCTGCAGGAAGCGCGCGCCGACGGCGCCGTCGACGGCGCGGTGGTCGCAGCTCATCGTGAGGCGGAGACGCTTGCGGACGACGAATTCGCCGTCGACCGAGAGCACTTTGTCCTCGGCGCGGCCCACGGCGAGGATTCCCGTCTCGGGTGGATTGATGATCGCCGTGAACTGATCGATGCCGTACATGCCGAGGTTGGAGACCGAGAAGGTCGAACCCGTGTACTGCTCCGGCTTCAATCGGCGCTCACGCGCGAGACGCGCGAGCTCCTTCACTTCGGCCGAGATCTGACGCATCGACTTGCGGTCGGCGTCGAAGATCACGGGGACGATCAGTCCATCATCCGTTGCGACGGCGACACCGAGGTGCACGCGATTGAACATGCGGATGCGGTCACCGAGCCAGTGCGCGTTGACCTCGGGATGCTGCGTGAGCGCGGTCGCCACAGCCTTGAGCAGGACGTCGTTTACCGAGACCTTGAACTCGTCGCCGAGCGCGGTCATGGCCTTGCGCATGTCTTCCACGCGGCCCAGGTCGTACTCCGCGGTGAGATAGAAGGTCGGGATGGGACCGATCGACTCCGACAGACGGCGCGCGATGGTCTTGCGAATCTGCGTGAGCGCGATGTCCTGGAAGTCGCCCTCGCGCGCGGGTGCAGGTGGCCGTGGCGCGGTGGCGGACGCGACGCTCGCGGACGCGGCAGCCTCGATATCACGGCGGATGATCCGACCGCCGGGGCCAGAGCCGCGCAGCTGGCCGAGGTCGAGCCCCTGCTCGCGGGCAAGGCGGCGGGCGAGCGGTGACGAGCGCACACCGCCATTCCCCTCGGCCTGTGGCGCGGGCTGCGCGGGCGGCGGTGCGGACGGCCGCGGAGCAGGCGGAGCGCCACCACCGGCCGCAATCGTCTTCTGTTGCGGAGGCGTCGACGCCTCACCCTGTGACTCGTTAGGCGTGCGCGGTACGGGCGACGCGCCCGCCGTCTCCCTGGTCTGGGCCACGACCTGCGCCGGTTGTGCCGCGGGCGCTGCCGTCGCACCTGCGCTGCTGGGCGCGCCACCCGCCTCGGCGATCAGGGCGTCGATGTTCTCGTCAGGCGCCGCGATGACGCCGACGAGCTGTCCGACGGGTCGAGCGTCGCCTTCGCCGACGAAGCGCTTCCGCAGAACGCCGTCGCCGCGCGCGACGAGCTCCATGATCGCCTTGTCGGTCTCTACTTCGGCGAGGGGCTCGCCGCTCTTCACGACGTCGCCTTCGTTCTTCAGCCATTTCACGAGCCGGCCCTCTTCCATCGTTGGAGAGAGCGCTTCCATGAAGACCTTCGTAGCCATCGGGCGTAGGTGCTAGGTGTTAGGTGCTAGGTGCTTAGGTGCT
>JAJKIR010000125.1 GCA_021154325.1 Gemmatimonas sp. | reverse complement strand
CTGTCGGCGGCGTTGCGGGCGTCGACGTCGCAGAGGGCGTAGATGTTCTCGATCGCCGCCATGCCGCGGACGTCGGTGGCACCCATGCCGCCGACGCCGATACAGGCGACGTTGAGCTTGTCACTCGGTGCCACATGGCGGCGGCCGAGGACGTGCGACGGGACGATGGTGAAGGCGGCGGTCGTCGAGGCGACCTCGCCGACGAAGGTGCGGCGGTCGATCGGGCTGTCGTTAGGCATCACGGTCTCCGTTCGGGGCAGTGTCAGGAGAGAGTATTTCGGGAGGCGCGCGCCCGCAACCGCGCCGGTGACTTGGTCCTCGCGCCGGTCGTCGATTGAAAGGTGCGGAGTTGCAGCGTCCTGGATGCACCGGGACGGCACTTCGCGAGTGGACGGAGGACTCATGCTCACGCCACGGTCCGCTGAGAAGCAGGGCAAGGACACAGAGCTCGCGGTGATCCGACCGTCAGCGGCGATCGGGCTACTCGTCCTCGCGGCCAATTTTGCCCGCCATCATCTGCTTCTCTGGGTGCTGAGCATGTCGTGCCTCGCCGTGGGCCTATGGCTCTACTGCGTCCCCGTCGAGCGACGCAGCATCGATCGCATCCGCTGGGCGCATGCGTGCTTCTACGCGTGTATGGCGTTTTTCCTATTACAGATCGTCGCCATGTTCCTCGCCTAACGTGTCACGGCGATCACCACAGCGACACTCTGCGGACACGAACATCCATGTCTGAGCTCCCACCGGCGAAGATCCTGCGTGACGGATCGCTGCTCTTCGCGTCGCTCCCCGCCACAGTCCTACCCGATGTTCTCGCCCGTCACCTCGCGCGCATGCCCGGCGTCGAGATTCGTGATGGCGCGATGTGGGCGAGTGGCAGCCGAATCACGTACACGCTCGGCGAGAGAACCTTCGATATTGCAGAGCAGTTCGGTGATTACTGGTTCCTCGCGCGAGACCCGGACACACCCGCGGACACACTCCTGGCGATGACGACGCACGCCGAGGAACTGCTCTGGGAGAATCCGGCGCTGGCGCGACCGCACGACCGGCGGGCCGCGTGGGGCGGCGCAATCTTCGGAATGCTCGCGTTCACCAGCGCATCGCTGCTTTCGCAGTCACCGCTCGTGCGCATCACCGCGTTCATTGTGGGAGTCATCGCCGGCGCTCTCGCCGGCGGAGTAGGGGAAGCGAATCGAAGCCGGTGAGCCGGCACAGGAGCGTTGAAGATCCTCGTTACCGTGCTTGCCGCTGGCGCGATCGTCGTGATCGCGCTGTATGCGTTAGTACTGCTCTGGTTCAGGATTGTCGGGTGGTGGCTCTGGAGGCAGAGGCCAGCCCCGCCTCTCGGCGGGGGACTCAACAGTCTGGACGTGAAGGCCTGGCTGGCCGCCGGCGCGCGACTGATGGAGGATCCCGCCGCCGAGGTGACGTGCCCAAACTGTGGCGGCGGGCAACTTGTCATCCACGACAGTCAACCTCTTCCAGGTGATCCGCCGCGGTTCGAGCGGCTCATCATGTGTACGCGATGCACGGTAACGGAGCGTTTTCTCTTCTATCCCGCGTCGACGAAGAACAATGAAAGACGAGATAGCTGATGCGATGAGGGGCTTCGACTCACGCCGAGTGCGGTTCGACGCGCTCACGGCGGCGATCATCGCGGCGTGCAACTTCGGTGGCATGCAACTGTCCTGGCACTTCGCGACAGAGAGGAATGTCTACGGAAAGCTCTTACTGGCTCTCTGCATGATCCTGATTCCTCTTTTCCATCCGAAATGGAGGAGTCGCGATCGACAGGATGCGCGGCAGGTCGTCGCCGACGTTTGCATTGCCTGGCTCATCGGGTTCGGAGCGGAGACCGTTTATTTCGTCGCGCTGCGGCCGGTCCCGTTTCGTCTCCTCGACGTGGTGTTTCTTGCCGGAGTCTCGCTGGCACTCGCCGCGGTTTCCATCGGAGCCGCGGGTGTGGTCGACTCGGTGTCCGCGGACGTGCGGCGCATCGTCGCGCGCGAGAGGCTCCCCGCAGGTGTTGGTGGACCCTACGTCACGCTGTCGTCGGCCGAGGAAGCGCGAACGCCGACGCGCACCGAGCGGTGGGTATACAGCGGCCTGTTCGTGCTGCTCTTTGCGTCAATTGCCGTCCGGGAGCTGAATCACCACCAATATCTGTTCGCCATCGGCGCGACCGCTTTCGCCCTCGTGTTCTCGTTGGTGATCGCGCCGCGACCCGCGGGTCCAGTCAGGCGTCTCTGGATCTATGCGTGTGCTTGTGTGGCCATCGCCCCGATACTATGGCAACTGGTGTTTGCCTGACGAGTAATCTCGGCTCAGAGACGGCGCCAGATGAGAATGGTGTTGCAGCGATGCTCGCTGTCCATCGGGTTGGCGAATTGGGGTGGCGCCTGGAGATTGCTCGCGTACACCTCGATGCCGCTAACCTGGCGAATGTCGACGTCGCGCAGATAGAGCAGCGGCTGGCCATCGAAGTAGATCATCGTGCAGCCTTTGACGTACTGCCGGATCACCGCCATAAGGTCGAGTGGCTTTCGGTACGCGATCGCCGCCGAATCGAGGAAGACGCCGGGTCGCACCAGCCGCCGCTCGTAGAAGCCCACCTGGTCCAGGACTCGGTTCGACGAAGTCGCGCTCGTGACCATCGGTGCCAGCTTGACCGCCGCGGGCGCCAGAGCTACCACGAGCACGTCGTCGCTATCCGAGGTGAGGACAGGAAAGAGAGTGGACTCGAAGCCAAGGCGCCGCACCATCATGAGCAGTTGCTCATGGGACGGCGCGCGGACGATCGCCCGGCCGGTGCTGTCGGTCGTCTGCCGCAGCATCCAGCCGGCGGTATCCTTTATCGTCTTGAGCACGCGAACTTCGGCGTGACCGACTGGGGCGCCGCTCACGGAATCGATGACGTGCAGCTCGAGCCGCCGCTCGCCCTGAGCGCCCGCGGCGCACGCGAAGAGACTCATTGCCGCGTAAAGGATGAACGGTCGCCAGACCATGACTGATCAGTCTGGGCTCATTCCGCGATTTGTCAGCAAACAGGTGACGGACCGGCGCCCAAGGGTGCTCGCCGGTGTCGCTGCGTGATGAACCGGCGCCCTGCCGCCGGGGGCCGCTTGCGGCGCCCGCCGAGCCGCCGCCACCCGCTCCCATCGTCAATCGATGGGGGATTGACAAAAGCCACCGGCGGCCGAATGCTTGCCCCATCGACCAACGATGGAACGTCTTCCAATGGCGAGCCGCCAGCCCGAGCTCCTCCCGGGCACCCTCGATCTTCTCATCCTTCGCACTCTCGTCCGCGAGCCGATGCACGGCTACGGCATCGCGAGCCGCGTCCGCGAGCTCTCCAAAGACGTGCTCCGCGTCGGCGAGAGCTCGCTCTATCCAGCGCTCCAACGACTGCTGCTCAACGGCTGGGTGAAGGCGGAGTGGGGAACCTCGGAGAACAATCGCCGGGCGCGCTACTACACGCTCACCGCCGCCGGCAAGCAGCAGCTCGTTGCAGAGCGCCAGGAGTTCGAGCGAATCGTGCTCGCGATCCAGAATGTGCTGCAGTTCGCGTAACGAGCAACAGGGACCGTCGACGACACACTGGCTGTCTCAAAATCCTGATCACGCAAAGCCATGAAATTGCTTCGCCGAGTTACACACATACTCAACCGCGGCAAACGGGACTCCGATCTGCGCGAGGAGATGCACTTCCACCTCGCGATGAAGCAGCGTGAGCTCGAGGCCGCGGGGTTCGCGCCCGAGCAGGCCCGCGATGCCGCGCGGAAGGCGTTAGGCAACGCGACCTACAACCGCGAGGCCTCGCACGACGTCTGGGTCGCGCCCGCCATCGAGAGCCTCTGGCGCGATATCCCCTACGCGCTGCGCAGCCTCCGCCGCACGCCGAGCTTCACCATCGCCGCCGTCCTCGCGTTGGGCCTCGGCACAGGTTCGGCGGCGGCCGTGTTCAGCCTCCTCGACGGCGTCGTCCTGCGGCCGCTGCCGTACCGCGAGCCGGAGCAGATCGTGATGCTCTCCGAAGTGAACCACGCCAAGAACCTCGAGCATGAAGCGCTCTCGCCCGTCAACTTCGTCGACTATCGTGGCCTGACGACGGTCTTCGCCGACGCGGCGGGCTGGTGGACACCGCAGGTCGTCCTCACCGACGGCGTTCAGGATCCGGTGCGTGTGCCCACCGTTGAGACGAGCCGGAATCTTTTCCGCGTGCTCGGCGTCGCGCCGCAGATCGGACCGTCGTTCACCGGCGACACGGGTCTCGCGGTGAACGGCAGCCTCGAGGCCGTGATCAGCGACCGCCTCTGGCGCTCGCGATTGAACGCCGATCGCTCGATCATCGGCAAATCGGTGCGTCTCAATGGAACGGACCACCTCGTCGTCGGCGTCATGCCATCGGGCTTCGACTTTCCGAACGGCACCGACATCTGGGAGGGACTCAACTGGCAGTTCGCCCAGCACAGCCGCTTCGCGCATTTCGTCGGCGCGATCGGTCGGCTCCGCCCAGGGATGACGCCAGAAGCGGCGAATCGCGAGCTCGCGAGCCTAACGAGTCGGCTCGGCAGGGAGAATCCACCCTCGAATCAGAATTGGGGCGTCCGCGCAGTGCGGCTCGACCAGGAGATCGCCGGCGTCTTCCGTCCCGGGCTCTTCGCGCTCTTCGGCGCGTCGGCGCTGCTGCTCCTCATCGCCTGCCTCAATGTCGCGAACCTGTTGCTCGCGCGGGCGACGGCGCGGCGGCGCGAGGTCGCCGTGCGCGCGGCCATTGGCGCGAGTCGGGGGCGACTCGTCAGGCTCTTCTTCACCGAGAGCCTGGTGCTCGCGGCAATGGGCGCGGCTGTCGGCCTCGCGGTCGCCGTGTTGAGCGTGAAGGCTCTCCTCGCGTGGTCGCCAATCGATATACCGCGCGCAAGGGACATCGGCGTTGGCGCCGGCGTGTTCGCGTTCGCGATCGTCGCTGCCGCCGTCACGGCGGTGGTCTTCGGGATCGTACCGGCGTTGACGATGTCGCGCGCCAATCTCAACGAGGCGCTCGGCGAGGGCGCGAAGGGCAGTTCCGGCCGCGGCGGCTCGATGCGTGGCGCGCTCGTCATCGCCGAGGTGTCGTTGGCCGTAGTGCTGCTCTGCGGCGCGGCGCTGCTCATCCGGAGCGTTGCCCGACTGACGCGCGAGTCGACCGGTGTGGACGCGAGTTCAGTCATCACTACGACAGTGCAGCTGCCGGACGTTGCCTACAAGAGCTGGGGCCGGGTGGCTCGCTTCTATGGCTCGTTAGGCGATGCGCTGCGCGCCCACGGCGATGTCACCGGAGTCGGCGTCACCGATCGGCTGCCGCTGGATCCAGGGTGGCGGGAACCGTACGGGCTGCCCGGGGTGGCAACTGCGTCGCGGGAAGATGCACCCGAAGCCCAGATCGTCTCCATCGACGACGGCTACTTCGCGACATTGCGCGTGCCGATTCTCGCCGGTCGAAACTTCGACGCGCGCGACGACTCGGCGAGCCGGCCTGTCGTCGTCGTCAACGAGACGATGGCCAAGCGCGTCTGGCCAGGAGAGCCCGCCGTCGGCAAGCAGCTCCTGCTGCCGTGGAGTGTGATCGGGCCGTTGGGCGCGCGCCTGACCACCGACACGGCGCACGTCGTCATCGGCGTCGTGCGCGACATCAAGAACACGTCGCTCCGCGACCAGGCCGAGCCCGCGATCTACTACACGCAGCGACAGTTCCCTTTCCGGACGATGCACGTCGTCGTCCGGGGCCGCGGCGACGTCGCGGCGCTGCAAGCCGCGGTTCGTGAGGAGATCCGACGCCTCGACCCTGGTCTCCCCCAGCCGGAGATCAAGACGCTGGATCGCGTGCTCCATAGCTCGATCGATCCGTCTCGGTTCGTGATGCTGCTCATGACCGCGTTCGCCGTGCTCGCGCTGACGATCGCCGCGGTCGGGATCTACGGTATTCTCTCGTACACGGTGAGCCGCCAGCGTCGCGAGATCGGGATTCGTCTCGCGTTAGGCGCGGAGCCGCGCACGATCCGGCGGATGGTGGTGCGGCAGGGCCTGACGATGGCCGCGGCGGGCTGCGTCGTCGGCGTCGTCGCCGCCCAGGCCGGGGCGGGGCTGCTCGCGAAGTTCATGTACGAGACGCGCGCATCCGATCCGCTGACGCTGGCTGCTGTTGTCGCGGCAGTGATCGTGGTTGCGCTCGTCGCGTGCGCGGTGCCGGGCTGGCGTGCGTCCGGCGAGGATCCGACGCGCGCGCTACGCGCCGAGTGAGGACCGCGGAACCCTGCCGGTGGGCGACGGGTAGTGCTAGCGTTTTCTAGCGATCACCGTCGACCCACTCGCTCCACAGCCACTCATGACTCTTCGTCGTCTCGTTGTCGGCTTCACGTGCGTTCTCGCCGCGCACACAACGCGTGCGTCAGCGCAGGCGATGGGCCAGACCGTCAACGGCATCTCGTGCGATGCGCAGGAAGGCCAACGCATCCACATCCATCAGCACCTGGCCATCTTCGACCATGGCAAGGCGATGACGATCCCGCAGTACATCGGCATCCCGCAGGCGTCGCGGTGCATCTACTGGCTGCACACGCATACGCCAGATGGAATCATCCATGTCGAGGCGCCGAAGGACCGCTCATTCACGCTCGGTGATTTCTTTGCCGTGTGGGGTCAGCCCCTGGACCGCAGACACGCCGCCTCCGCCACGACCAGGAAGCGCGAGTCGATGCGCGCCTTTCTCAATGGCGTGCGGTATACCGGCGATCCAGCGCAGATCCCGCTCTCGGCGCACGCGGACATCGTCATCGACGTTGGACCGCCGTTCAGGAAACACGCGCTGTTCACTAATTGGGGAGCGCTTTGAGCGTCGGCCCCAGCGCGGCGTAGCGATCGCCACGAAGGCGCACGGAGGGATTACCACCGGGCGGCGCTGGTCGTCTCCGGGTGAATGTCGATCTTCGTTCGATTCGTCGTTGCGGAGCGAGACGACAGCTCCGATCAGCAACGTGGCATCTTCCAGGCCCTCTACACGCTCGAAAAAGAGGGGCTGCTCGAGCCGCACGAGTTGACCTGGTTTCGCGACATCGAACGGTGGTTCAATCGGTACCTGGAGCGCCCGAACCGCCTCGCCTGGTCGACGCGTCCTAATGCACCAGAGCGAGCGATCTTGTGGCTACGGATGACGGCCAATGAGCATCTGCGAAATCTGCGGCAGCTGGTTGCGCTGCTCGAGCACAAGGGCGTGCCCGTCGAAGAGCTCCGCACGGAGAAGCCGGGCTATGTCGTCTACGAGGACGCGCATCAGGTGGCCGCGATACCGTTCCCAAACGAGACCATTTAGTTAGGGAGTCTGGAGCCTGTTCAATGGCATTCCCGAAGCGGTTTAAGAATCTGCTCGAGCCCGATCCTCACTCGGTTCCGAGGCCCGATTACGTGTGGCTCGTGTGGGCCGCCTGCGGCAGCGATGAGTCGGCATGCGGCTGGTCGGGCTGGACGATCGAGGTCGCCTTGAGGCGCTCCGCGACTCGTCAGCCTACGAGCACTCTCGATGAAAATGTCCCGGCCGACGACCGCCTACAATGTCCGAATTGTGGAAGGGCACTGTTTCGTACGGACATCTCACTGCGCCTGGAGCCCTCGGCGGATCAGCGACACGCTCAGGGAGAGGCGGGCGTCGATTACGAGGTGAGTCCGATCGAGTACGAGTAACGTGAGGGTCACTCCTCGCCCATGTCGACGAAGAGCATCTCGACGTTCTGGCGCGGTCGATAAGACCAAAGCTGGAATACGGATTTCACGGATTTTACCGATTCTACGATTGGTCCTCGCCGAGTTCAGCGCCGTGCGCAACGAACCCGAACGAGACCTTTGTTAGCGGCGCCGACAATCGGAGGGTGTGAGGAGCGCGTTGCTGCCCTGTGAGATGGTGCTCGCCGCGGATTTGTCGTGTTCGCGTTTATGCGGTGAGTTCAGCGTTCGAGGTACACGTCGGCGAAGTAGCCCGAGAGCTCGAACATGAATGGCTCAGATGCACCCACGGGGTGCCAAACGAGGGTGTCTAAGACGATCTCCGGCCGATCATCGTTAGGTGCCCAGCGTTCGACGAGCCGCGCGTTGAGATCGATCACCCAGTACTCGGAGACGTGCCGCTGATACAGCGCACGCTTCGTCACTCGATCGTAACGCGCGCTGCTCGGAGAGATTACCTCGGCGGCGACGAGCAGCTCTCGCGCCGGCATCTCCGTGAGTAGCCGCCGCGCCTCGTGCGCGGACGTTACGAACACGTCTGGCTGAACGAGGGACTCGGTTTCGAGCTCGACGTCGAACGGTGAGACGTATGCGACGCCAATGAGGTGCCTTCGCACGTACGCGTCGAGCACGGCAAACAGGAGACCGACAGCGCTCTGATGCACGCTCGCCGGCGAAGGAGTCACCAGCAGTTCACCCGCCACGAGCTCGTATCGAGGCGACGCGAGCGGGGCGTCCGCGATGAGTTGGCGGACCTCGTGCGCCGTCCACCGGCGTCCCTGTAGAGCAGGCATAGCCATAATGTGCTCGGCTCCGAATTGGCAGGACAAGTGGTCATCCCTCAGCATGCGAATCCCACCCCTAACCAGCCGTCATCCTGGAATCGCAGGCGGGATCAGAACCGCGCATCGAGTGAGAAGTCCACTCGCCAGCGCTGCTCCGGCCAGATCCCGCGCGCGACGTCGATGCGCGCCATACCATCGAGCAGCGAGAGGCCAATGCCCGCGCCGGAGAGCGGACGCCCTGGCTTGCTGAACTCGGTGCGCGCACCGGCCCAGCCAACGTCATAGAACAGCGACGGACGCGCAGCGAGCATGCGGCCCAGTCCAAGCTCCGCGCGGCCGAGCCAGAATGTGTCGCCGACGCGTCCCGCGCCGTCGGGCTTGGCAAACTGGCCACGCACCGTCTGCAGACCGCCAAGATAGAAGGCGCGCTGCGGCGGGAGGTCGCCGATCGAACTGCCGGCCGCGCCGGTGAGCGCGGCGCTGAAGCGCCCGATGCCACGCGCGAGCGTCGCCTCGACGAGACCGCGCCCGTAGCCCGTGTTCCCGAGCGCATCACTCCGATCCGTGAACGCCGCCTCCGCCCGAAGGCGTGTGTCGAGCCGCGTGCCTAACGGGTCGGCGCCGCCGAAGGTGCGCATGATGCTCCCGCCCGCGCCGATGGCGGTGAGCGGCGCGGCGGCGATGTTGGGCTGGAAGCGGGCGCTGCCTAACAAGTTGCCGAGCGACGCCTGGGTATTCGGCTCGACGCCGGCGCTGTCCTGGCGCTCGGCGAAGAGGCGCCACTGCGTTCGCGCCGAGAGGAACGAGCCGATGCCGTCGCGCGTGCCGGTGAGCTCGGCGCCCCAGCTCCGATAGTAGAAGCCCTCGTCGCGCGCGTAGAGCACGTTCGCCAGTGACGCGCCGAAGGAGAGCGGAGCGCCCCAGTCGTCGTTGGCGACGGCGAGCCGATGATACGCCGTGAGCCCCAGCCCCGCGCGGCCATTCGAGCGCACGATGCCGAGGTCGCCGTTAGGCACCCAATCGCCGGTGCCGATGCGGCCCACGAGCCGAGCCGTGTATCCCTTGCCGAGCACGGAGGTTGCCGATCCACCTAACGAGAGCCCTTCGATCTTGTTGTAGCGGACGAGATCGAGCCCAGTGTGCAGCACCGGCTTCTGGGGTGCCCACCCGGGCTGCAGTCCGTAGTCCAACGTGCCGAGCAGTGCGTCGCGCTCGGCTGCGCCGAAGAGCTCCTCGCCCGTTCCGTAGACGGAGCCGGGTAGATCGGGCGATGTCGCGAAGTGCGACGTGTCGCATGGCATCCGGATCGCCATTCGCACTGCTCCCTTGAAACGCGAGCTCGTGCCGGCGTAGTAGGTGCTGTCCCCACGCGAGCAGGCCTCGCGGCGCCGGACGATCTGCCGGGCCCGCGCGGCGCGGTAGTTCGCGGCGCGCTCCATCTCTCGCGCCGAGAGGGTGTCGCCCTTTGCGCGAGCCGCGCTCGCGGCGGTACGCAGACTGTCCGCGAGCCGCGAGTCGTGTCGCACGATCGAATCTTCACGGGCGACGCGCGCCGCGAGCGACGTGTCCGCGGTGCGCGCCCGGCGGTCGGCGTCTCCGCCGATGCTGAGCGTTCCACCGGTTGCCCACGTCGTGTCGTCACGCGCGGCCTGCGGCGGCAGCGGCACCGGATCCGTGCCGTTGATGCTGTTGTACTGGAAGCGCTCCTCGACTCTGATCGGCAGTCGCATGAAGCTCCCTCGCGCCTCTCCCTCGGCGACGTTGCGCTTCGGGAGCCAGAAGCGGCCCTCATAGAGCCCGTACTCGACCGTGATGGCGCTGATGGTCGCATGCATCTCGCCCAGCATCGCGCGCACCCAGAAGGGCGCGTCGTCGTCGTTGCGTGGGTGCGCGACGCGGGCTCTCGCCTCACGACCCGCGGCACTCGTGTCGGTGCGCGCGAGCTCCTCCCAGTGATCGCGCTCGCGGCGGCTCTCCTCGCGCGCGCTCTGCCAGATGTCCATCTCTGCCGCCATGCGATACGCGGCGCGCACGAGATTGCCGCTCTCGACGTCGAACCAGAACGAGCCGACGAACGCACGCCACTCCGGCTTGCGCGCCGTTATGCGCAGCTCGCGCAGCGCGATGGCCTGTCCGTCGGGCAGGCGAATGCTCACCGAGTCGCCGGTCGCGTACTTGTAATACGCCTCGGCGCCGCCGGCGAGGGGGTGCAGCATGTCGTTTTCGTTCACCTCCGCCTGCGCGACACGCATGTTGCTCGAGGGAATCCAGAGCGCTTCGCGTCCGGGGAAGAAGGGAATCGGCGTCGCCGCGGTGAGGTCGAGCTGGGCCTTTCCCATCGGGAATCCGGTGCGTCGACCCGTCGGCTCGACCCAGAGTCCCGATTCGCGCGCCCACGTGACGTGCGAGGCTTGCTCGGTGCGCATCAGCAGCCGGTCGCGTCCGAACCGCTTCAGCCCGACGCCGATGGTGATCCCGAGATAGCTCTTGGCGTCGTACGCGCGAAGAGCGGAGTCGCGCGCGAGACGCGCCTCCCGGGCGCGCTCGAGCAGCGTGCGCGCGCGGGGGTCGGCGAAGGCGGTGCGCGCCAGCTCCGGTGTCACCGTCTGCCGCCGCGCCGGCGGCTGAGCGCCTAACGGGGCACCGGCAGCGGCGGCAATGAGGAGCGCGGCTGCGTCGCGTCTCAGGCGCTGAATCAGCATTATGTCGAGAGACCCTGACGCGGGTGATGGATTTCGAGTCCAGTGGAAGTAGAGCTGAGCTCGCGTACCCTCGGACAGAGCGAAAGTTGCGTCAATTCCGCGTCAGCTGGTCGGCGACATGGCAATCGTAAGGCGCTGCGTGTCGCCTGAGGGGCAACTGCATCGCGGGCCGGGCTTCGCCGGTACGACGATCGTGCGCTGCACCGTCTCATAGAACGGCGCGGCAATCTCGACGTTATACGTGGCCGAAGTGCCATTGATGAAGCACATATTTGCCGACGGCCCAACGTTGCACGGGAGTGGCCCTCCGTTTGGCAGCAAACGATACGAGGCAGAGGTGAGCGGAGTGCCGGCTGGGCTGCCCGTGAGTGTTATCTCAACCGCGACGGGGATGGGGCAGGGTACCGCGGGGCAAGGCTCCTCCGTACGCAGGCAGGCTCCGGCGAGCACAAGTAGTACCCCCAATGTGGATCGCGATTGCATCATGCCTCCGTTTGACAGCGTCGACGCGTGCCTTCGAGCCCTACCTGACCCGCAGGCCAAGGCTGCTTATAAAATGAAACGAGGGACATGCTCGAGAGCAGGTCCCTCGTTCCGTTCGTCATACGCGCTCATCCGATGAGAAGCGCGCAGATCAGGAGCACAAGAGCTATGGCCCCGCGGGGGTCGGTGCTTCGGCGGCCGCGCCGCGGATGGATTCGCGCCGCTTGACCTCGGCCTCACGATCGTGGAACGCGAGCCCGAAGAAGACCAGAATCACGGCCGCGAACACCGAGGGGAGAATCCAGAAGCTCTTCCACTGTTCGAGCGCGAGCGCGGGCGCGCCGGCGAGGAAGCGATTGTAGACGTTCCCCGCGACCTGCGCGCCGATGAGCATGCCGACGCCGTACGTCACGAAGACGAAGAAGCCCTGCGCCTGTCCACGGATGGCCGGGGTCGACTTCTTGTCGACGTAGATCTGGCCGGTGACGAAGAAGAAGTCGTAGCAGATGCCATGGAGGAGAATGCCTAACGCGATCATCCAGTACACCGCGGTCGGCGCGGCGGCCGCGAAGAGCGCGTAGCGGAGCACCCATGCTCCCATGCCGGCCAGGAGCATCTTCTTCACGCCCCAGCGCGCGAAGAGCACCGGCATCGCGAGCATGAAGAGCATCTCCGACATCTGACCGAGCGTTTGCGTAGCGGCGATGTTCTTGACCTTTGCCGCCTCGAGGAAGAGCTGGGTGAAGTTGTAGTACGCGGCGAGCGGAATGCAGATCAATAGTGCGCTCGCCACGAACACGTAGAACGACGTGCTCCCGAGCTGCTTGAACGCGTCGATGCCGATGATGCTCCGCGCCGACACCGCTTGGCCGCGCGCGGGTGCCGGCGTGTGCGGCAGGCCGAAGCTGAACGCGGCGAGCACGAGACTGGCGATCGCGGCCGAATACAGGGGGAGGGACGTCTTCTCAGCCTGCCCACCGCTGACGAACTTGCTGAGGACGAAGCTGATGAACAGCCCCGCGATGATCCACCCGATCGTTCCCCAGACGCGGATCTT
>JAJKIR010000124.1 GCA_021154325.1 Gemmatimonas sp. | reverse complement strand
TTCCTCCGGTTCAGCGTGCGCGATCATGGACAGGGGATCAGCACCGAGCAGCAGGCGCGGCTCTTCACCCGCTTCGAGCAGCTGGAGGCCGCGAACACGCGTCGGCGCGGCGGTACGGGGCTCGGCCTCGCGATCTCTCGCTCGCTGGTGGAGCAGCAGGGCGGCCGCATTGGCGTGGAGTCCGCGCCAGGACAGGGGAGCGAATTCTGGTTCGAGCTGCCGCTCGTTCCCGCGCCGAGTATTCGGGACGCGGGGGCCGCGGCGGACGAGCCGCCCGGCATTCTCGTCGTCGAGGACGATGACGCCGTTGCGCGCGTGGTTGGGATCATTCTCGCCCGCGCCGGCCATTCCGTGACACGAGCGGCGACTCTCGAAGAAGCGCGAAGCGCCGTTGCGGCGAGGCGTCCGGCTGTGGTCCTGCTCGACATGAAGCTCCCTGACGGCAGCGGCTTCGATCTCGTCGATCACATGAGCGAGACGCCAGGGCTCGAGCAAGTGCCGGTAGTCGTGCTCTCGGGCGTCGAACCGACTTTCGATCATCGCACCCGGAGCGATCGGGTTGTGGAGTGGCTGATCAAACCTTTCGCCGAGCGCGAGCTCCTTCGCGCGCTCCGTGACGCGATGGGCAATGGCCCCGAGCCGCGGAGCATGACACGGCGGACGGCATGACGCGACTCGTCAGGCATAATTGGAGACGATGGCTGGTTGGATACGCGGTGCTGCTCCTCATCGCGCCGGCGTCTGGCTCACTCACTGCACAGGCCGTCGATTCGCGGTGCACGAAGCCTGACCAGACCGACGAGCGTGCCGTCGAGCGCGGATGGAGCGCATTGCGCGCTTCGAAAGTCGACGAAGCCGACGCTCGATTCCGGGCCGCGCTCGCGCGCTGCCCAGGGTTTCCGTCCGCGCTGGTGGGAGTGGCTTACGTCGCCATGCGCCGCGGCGACGACAGCGGCGCCGCCGTGTTCTTCGAGCGTGCGCTCGACGCGCAACCGGCCAATTACGACGCTCTCATCGGGCTGGGCATGCTTGCCTATCGCCATGGGGATCTCTCCAGGAGCTGGCGGCGCTTCGCCGCCGCGCTTGTCGTGGTTCCCGGCGACTCCGTGAGCCTCTGGTATCTCGATCGCATTCCCGCGGCGCGTGACAGCCTCACCCTCATGGTGCCACCCCGGCCCCCGCGCACGATCGTCGCCGCGCGCACCGGAGCCCGCATCTTCGAGGTGCCTAGCGGTTCCGGCGGATGGAGCCCGCTGTGGATCAAAGCCGTGAACCTCGGCGCTGCGCTCCCCGGAAAGCACCCATCGGAGTTTCCGCCTGATGACGGCACCTACGAACACTGGATCGAGCTCGCGGCGCGAATGAACGCCAACGCCATTCGCGTTTACACGATCCATCCCCCGCACTTCTATCGCGCCCTGGCGCGTTGGAACGCGGCGCACGCGGATCGCGCGCTCTGGCTCATCCAGGGAGTCTGGACGGAGCTGCCCCCGGGATTGAAGCAGGAGGGCTACGACGACGCGCAGTGGAACGCCGCCTTTGTCGCGGAGATGCACCGCGTAGTCGACCTCGTCCACGGCACGGCGGTGATACCGCGGCGCGCGGGGCATGCGTCCGGCATCTACGCAACCGACGTCTCGCGCTGGACCCTGGGCTACATCATCGGCCGCGAGTGGGAGCCTTACTCCGTGGTCGCGTTTGCCAGGGCGCACCCGAGGCAGACGCGCTTCGACGGCGCGTATCTCACGATGCAAGGGGGCAACGCCGTCGACGCATGGCTCGCCAAGGTGAGCGACGCGATGATCGCGTACGAGATGCAGCGCTACAACCAGCAGCGGCCGCTCGCGTACACGAACTGGCCGACGCTCGATCCGCTCAGGCATCCCACCGAGAGCACGCTCGCGGAGGAAGATTCGATTCGCCACGTCCGCCGCGAGATCGTGCCCGAGGCGCCACGGGAATATGACAATGACGCCATCTCCCTCGACGCGGCGCTCGTCAGGGCGACGTCGGCGTACGCGGCCGGCATTTTCGCGTCGTTCCATGCGTATCCCTACTACCCGGATTTCATCGTCCTCGACTCCGGATACAGCGCCGCCCGTTCGGCCGATGGGCCGAGCAACTACGTCGGCTATCTGCGCGAGCTCGTAGGACACTACGGCTCGATGCCTGTGGTGATCTCCGAGTACGGCGTGCCTTCATCCCGCGGCGTCGCGCACCTGCAGCCACAAGGTTGGACCCACGGCGGCCACTCGGAGCAGGAGCAGGCGGAGATCAACGCGAGATTGACGCGCGACATCTACGCGTCAGGCGCAGCGGGCGCCGGTCTCTTCGCGATGATCGACGAATGGTTCAAGAAGAACTGGACGGTGATCGACTTCGAGCGACCAGCAGAGCGAAATCGGCTCTGGCTGAATCCACTGGACCCCGAGCAGAACTACGGAGTCGTCGCGATGCGACCGGGGCGCCGGGATTCCGTGATCGTCATCGATGGCCGTGGCGACGATTGGCGTGGGCGCGCGGTCTGGTACGATCGCGGCGCGCCTAACGATGCAGTGCCGCCGCCGCGCCGACTCCAGAGGCTCATGGTCGCCAGTGACGAGGCATACCTGTATCTCCGCCTCGACGTCGGCGCGATCGACTGGACGCGCGCGCACTACCTCATCGGCATCGACACCTATTCCGCCGCACTCGGCGATGTCGTGCTGCCGTACACGGGATCGAGGTCCCCGGTTGGGCTCGAGTTCGTCGTCGATCTGCACGGCCCCGAGGGGAGTCATCTCCTCGTCGACCATCCATACAATCTCTACCGGGACGAGCCGATCATCGGCAGCAAGCCGCTGGCGGTTGAGCAGATCTATAATCGTCCATTTCGCTCACTGGCCAACGCGGCCGGGCGGTACGACTCGCTGATCGTGATCACGAACCGCCGTCGCATCGGGCGGGACGGCACCGTCTATCCCGAGCGTGGAATGGATCGTGGCCAGCTCCTCTTCGCTCGGCAGCAGGAGACGACGCTCGCCGACTGGTACGCCGATTCGAAGACCGGGATCATCGAGGTGCGGATCCCGTGGGGGATGCTCAACGTCCTCGATCCATCATCGCGCCTCGTGCTGCATGGCTCGAACGGCGGCGAGGTCGCGGGTCGAATGACGGAAGGGTTTCGTTTCGTCGTCGAGAGCTACGATCCGGCGCATCCGGCCGCCGGCGGCGACCATCTGCCTAACGGGAGCGACGCGCGAAGCTGGGGTGCTGTGCCGGTATGGAGCTGGCCTTCGTGGGAAGAGCCGCGATGGTACGAGGAGCTCAAGCCTGCGTTCGAGACGATGCGACGCGTCTTCGCGGAGATCCCCAACGCCGCTACAGTCGCACGCGTCCCTTGATCGCGACGGTGTAGAACCGGTAATCGGCCGAGCTGATCGTCGCCGGCGACGCGACATTCGCGAACCCGCCGCTCAGCGCCCACTCCACGCCCGGAGCAGGGCGATACAGGAGACTCGCATTCGCCCGCTGCGCGAATCGGCTGACGTGCGAGTCGCCGAACGCGGTGATGGTCTGGTTCCCCAATCCGAGCTCCGACTCCAGCCCCCACCCCAGGTCACCGCCTAACCGCAGCCGTGAGCTCGCCTCCGAGAGCAGATATCGTTTTGGGGCGAAGTACCCGTCGAAGGCGGAATGCTCGTACGCAAAACCGCGGACACCGGCCGCGAACGAGACGAAGGGAAGCGCGGTCCAGCGGAGCGTGCCCGATCCGGCGATGCGGCTGTTTGGACCACTACCACCGCTGAGCCGCGTCCAGTTGCCGCCGCCGCCTAACGCCAACCGCCGCGTGATGGTGACATCGCCATCGGCATCGACGCTGGTGGTCGCGATGCCGGACTGGATAAGCGGGGCCGTCTCGTCGAATGCGGCTCGGCTCGCGCCGACACCTAGCGAGAGTCGGCTAGCCACTCGGCCCGATACTCGCACTGCGGCGAGTGGCTCGAGGTGCGTCACCACCGGCGATGCCGGCGCGTCGCTTCCCTCGAGCCGCGTCGCCCCGAGCTCACCGCGCACAGTCCACTGTCCGTTCAGCGGCGCGAAGCTCGACGACGCGCGCAGCGAGGCTGCCGTGCCGTGGCGCGCACCGAGATCCGCGACGCGATAGCTGCCGTCGGCCACGAGTCGCGCCTGCCATGGCGCCCGCCAGCCGGTGCGCACCTGGTACGTCGTGCTCCGGTTGTCGTCGCTATCATCGCTCGACGAGAGAGTCGGCTCGAAGGATGGCGTGAGCGCGACGTTCACCCACTCGAGCAGCGTCCGGGCTTTGGCGTTGCCAGGATCGACCGCGAGCGCGCGATCGAGCGCGCCGCGCGCTTCGTCCGTCCGATTCGCCCATTGCCAGGTCTGCGCGAGCGCCATCCAGGCGTCGGCATCCTGAGGCTGGGCCGAGAGCCACCGCTGATAGCGATCGATGGCGACGCGGAGGTTTCCACTCCAGGCACGCGCTTGCGCTGCGAGGAGCGCAGCATCCCGCTGCCTGGGGTTCGCCGCGAGTACGCTGTCGCAGAGCGCCACGGACTGATCGTAGTGGCCGCCCCATGCGAGCGTCCGAGCGAGCCCGATTCGGCCGTCGTCGTCGCCGGGGGCAAGGCGTAAGTAAAGTCGAAACATCGACTCGGAGCGACTCAACTCGTTCCGCCACGCGAGCATGGTGGCGACGCGGAAGACCGCTCGGGCCGACGTCGAGTCACGGCGGAGAACGTCAGCATAGCGCGAGAAAGCCTCTTCGTGCTTACCAGCGCGCCACGCCTCGTCAGCCGCCTCGAGAATCTGTGCGAGCGGCGGCCCGGCCTGCGCGCGTCCTGTCGTTGGCCCAAGCGCGAGTGCCGCGCCGGCGAGGACGACGAACGCACCGCGGCAGGCACCCTTGCAGCCGAAACGGAGGCGTGACTTGGTCATATAGACAGTGGACGCGCTAGCGTCAGCCGTCGAAACGCCGTCGAATTCGAGCTCATGAACGGTTCCTCGCCTGCCATAATCGCGCGGCTCTGCTTGTGCTTCGGCCTTTGTTCGGTCATACTACGGGCACGTTGCCGGAGGAGACATGAGCACGGACCTGGATCTGGACTCGAAGATCGCGTTGTTGATGTCGCTGGCGGCGGAGGATCGCGAGGGTGGGCCGGGGCGTGACCCGAGCATGCCGCTCCCGCCCCGCCTGCGCCATGCGACGGAAGTCGGCGCGCTGCGGCCGTTCAATCTTCGCACCGTGCGGTCCAGCGGACCACGCGCCCAGAAGACGACGCTCCTCCGCATTCTCATGACGAATGCGTGTAGCTTCAACTGTCATTACTGCCCGATGCGTCGCGATCGGGAAATGCCGCGAACCCTGCTCAAGCCCGAGGAGCTCGTGCGCGTCTTTCTCGCGGCCAGGGCGCGCGGCTGGTGTGAGGGTTTGTTCATCACCACCGGCATCCCGGGCCGACCGGTGAAGGTCATGGACGACCTCATTACGGTGCTCGAGCTGCTCCGCGACAAGCATCGCTTCACCGGCTACATCCACGTCAAGATTCTGCCTGGCGTCGAGCAGGCACAGGTCGAACGGATCACCGCGCTCGCGACGCGTGTCTCGGTGAATCTGGAGGCAGCGTGCGGCGAGCATCTCACGCGCATCGCCCCGGAGAAGAATCTCGCGACGACACTCACTACGCTGGAGCAGGCACGCTCACTCGTTATGCACGGCCGTGCTGAAGCGGCGGCCGGAAAGCCGGCCGACGCACTGCGTCCCGGCGGCCGCGCGGGGATGACCATGCAGCTCGTCGTTGGCGCGACGCCCGACAGCGACCGCACGATCGTCGGCAAGATCGCGGAGCTCTACGCGGGCGGCGGCATCCATCACTCGCAATTCAGCGCCTTCCGGCCCATCCGCGATACGCCGATGGAAGACGTGCGCGCGACGCCGGCACTCCGGGAGTTCCGGCTCTATCAGGCGGACCATCTCATGCGCGCCTACGGCTTCGGTGCCGACGAGCTCGCGTTCGACGACGGCGGCAATCTCCCGCTGACTCTGGATCCGAAGGTCGCCTGGGCGCTCGCGCACCCCGAGCTCTTTCCCGTGGAAGTGCGCACCGCGTCGCCGACGCGTCTGCTGCGTGTGCCCGGCATCGGTCCCGCGTCGGCGCGGCGCCTCGTTGCCGAGCGCGGCCAAACGACGCTTCGCGGCCTCGCCGATCTTCGCAAGCTCGGCGTGATTACCTCGCGCGCCGCGGGCTTTCTCACGTTAGGCGGTCGCCGCCTGCAAACGACGCGCTGGTCCGAGCAGCTTGGCTTCTGGCGCGCCGAAGACGAAATCGGAGCGCCGCACATCATGTACGATGTCAGTCCCGGGACATTCCGATAGAAGCAGCTATCAGTCCATAGTCCATAGTTATCAGGGACTTCGGAACGAAGCGTTCATTGCCTTTGTCATCCTGAGCGAAGCGAAGGATCTGGGCGCGCAGCGCCCAGATCCTTTGTCCTATTTTGAGTCGCGCGCGCTGCTCGCGCGCGCTCCTGCTCGTCTCGCAGGGAGTCTAGATCCTTCGTCGCTTCGCTCCTCAGGATGACATGTATCCAATCAACGCTTCGTTCCTTGCTCCCTGATAACTATGGACTGATAGCTGATAGCTGCTCTTACCTACCAGGCGTACGACAATTTGCCGTAAAGGAATCGTCCGTTGATCCCGAACGGCGCGATGCCACTGTACGGAAGGATTCCCGAATTCGTGTTCGCGGTGATCGTGGGGTCGGGGTAGGTGTTGAAGATGTTGTCCGCGCCTAACGTGACGGTCGCGCGTGACACCGGACCATAGCTGAGCGCGAGATCGCTCACCCACTTGGGGGTCCACGTCTGATCGCCGGCGGCCGTCGTCCCGAACGACGTTACCTGGCCGAAGCGCTGATTCCGGAAGTCGATCCCAAACCGGCTGAGATCGAGATGGGCGGAGAGCACGAGGTTGTTTCTCGGGTTTCCCTTCTCGAGACGCGCCCGATCCACGCGGCTGAACAGCGCGTTTCCTTGCCCCGGCAGGATAGCGGACGAGTCGATGCGCGTCACCCTCGTCCAGTTTCCGTTGTACGCGGCCGTCAGGCGCAGCAGCGCCCGCGGTGTGAACGAGTACCCGTAATTACCGATGACGTCGATACCGTTGGTCCGCGAGTCAACGGCATTCGTGAAGTAACGGGCTCCGTTCACACCGGCGATCCCATGTGCGGCAAGCGTGTCGGCGACTGCCTGGGCCGTGAAGTTGTTCGAGAGGACGATTCGATCCTTGAGATCGATGCGATAGTAGTCCACCGTGAGCGACAAGCTGCGCAGCGGCTCGAGCGCGACACCGGCGCTGTAGTTCATCGACTTCTCAGGGCGCAGCGGCTGCGCGTGCAGCACCTGCGCGATGTCGCTCGACACCGGAAGCGTCCGAATCTCGAGCGCCACCGCCGGCGTCCCCACGAAGTTGATCGCCGTATTCGAGAAGTACTCCTGGCCTAACGAGGGAGCCCGAAATCCGGAGCTCACCGCACCGCGGAAGGCGACACCGTGCATGGGCTCGTACCGCGCCGCGACCTTCCCCGTCGACGTGCTGCCGAAGTCGCTGTAGTGCTCGTACCGGCCCGCGACGTCGACGAACAGCTGGCTCGTGAGATCGCTCGACAGATCGACGTACCCGCCGACGTTGTTCCGTGAATGACTCCCCGAATCCTGCGGGCGGAAGCCCGGATAGACCTGTGATCCCACGGCGGCCGGCGTGCTCGTCGCGTTTCCTAACGAGTCGCGCACGAAGGTGGTGTCATTCTCGTACGACGCGGGGTCCCCCGGTGCGATCTTGTACTGGTCGTCACGGAACTCCAGCCCCCACGCCGCGTGCAGCGGCGCGACCGCGAACTTGAAGTCGCGATTCACGTCGAGGTTGGTCGTCCACTGCCCGAACGCGAGCTGCCCCGCGTAGAAATCCGTCGGCGTGCTCACCCCCGGGGTTTTCAGAGCCATCGAGACGTTGACGCTGTGCACGACACTCATGTCGAACACGTTGCGCCCGTAACCACTGCTCAGATCGTATTCCCACCCCGCCGCCTGGCCCTTCACACCGACGAAGCCCGAACCGTCCCAGACTACCGGCTGCTCCTCGGGCAAATAGCCGTTCGGGTAAACGCTGACGACGTTGTTCGCGTCGCGCGGCCGCCGCCAGAAGCCGAACGCGTCGCCGAATCGATGCGACAGGCCGCCGAAGGCGTAGAGCTGTACGCCGTTCGCGAACGTCGTTCCGGCGTTCAGCCAGCCGAGATCGTCGTGCTGATACGAATCACCGATCTTGAAGTCGATTCCGCCAGGCACGGGCAGGTTCGGATCGCTCGGCTGCAGGTTCTGGAAATACTGAACTCGCGTGTCTGGTGCGGCGCGGTTCGTGTAGCCACGGTCGCGCACCTCGCCGCCGAGGAAGACGTATCCGCTCTGGCCGAACTGCCAGCCGTGATCGGCGTTCGCGTAGAAGAGCTTCCCGTCGTGCTTGTACGTGTCTGACGGAAAGTTCGCGACCTTCGGTTCCTTCGTCGAATACTCGCCAGCCTGCGCAGTGATATCCCCCGGCGCCGTGGACTTGAGGACGATGTTGATCACGCCCGCGATCGCGTCCGAGCCGTACTGCGCCGCGGCGCCGTCGCGAAGGATCTCGATGTGATCGATCATCCCGGCCGGTATCGCATTCAAATCCACCGCTTCCGAGCCTCGGCCCACGAAGCCGTTGATGTTCACGACCGCGCTCAGGTGACGCCGCTTTCCGTTAACGAGCACCAGCGCCTGATCGGGCGAGAGCCCGCGCAAGGTCGCCGGGCGGACGTTGTCCGTCGCGTCGCCGAGGGTCGTGCGCGGGAAATTGAATGAAGGCGCGAGGGCCTGGATCATCTGCGACGTCTCGGTGCGGCCGGTCGACCGCACCTCGAGCGATGACAAGATGTCGATCGGCACGGGCGCACTGATGACGGTGCGCTCCTCGCCGCGCGTGCCGATCACCGACACCGCTTCGATACTCGTCGCCGCGCGCTCGAGCGTGAACGACTTCGTGACGTCACTACCCGCGGTGATGGTGATGGAATCGGCGCGCGGCGTGTAGCCGAGCAGTCGCGCGCGGATTTCGTAGCGGCCCGCCGGCGCGGTGAGCCGGTAGCTGCCGTCGCTGCGCGCGATCGCGCCGCGGGTCGTGCCGGCGAGCGATACGGCCGCGCCCTGCAGCGGCCCGCCTTGGGCGTCGACGACGCGTCCCGAGATCGTGCCTGTGGACTGCGCCGGCAGAATAACAGAATGAGCGGAGAGGCCGAGCACCACCAGGATGGTGCGGCGGAAGGAGGACCCCAACAATGACATCTGTCGTCTCCAACGGTTAGGCATGGCCAAGCAGCCGCCAACGCCGGCATCGGCGCGCGGCGATGGTACGGCACCAGAATTATGCGAGGCGTGGCAAGGCGTGGGGTTCGATCACCCACGCACTGAGGAGAACCCCATCACGTGACGTTGCGTCACGACCCACGAGGGCCAGTCCATAGTTATCAGTCCATGGTTATCAGGGACTAAGGAACAAAGCGTTGAATTGATGAAGAGCAGATTCACCGTCGCTGCGCTCCTCGGAATGACAGCCTCCCTGTCATCCCGAGCGAACGCGAGGGATCTGCTCTTCATCAATTCAACGCTTCGTTCCGCCCCCCTGATAACTATGGACTGATAGCTGATAGCTGCTCTTACCAGCGCTCCACACGCAAGCCGACACGGAACGTCCGCGGCAATCCGAGTGACGCGATACCGTTCGATGCCGCGGTGAGATTCACCTGGTAGGCCGTGTTTGTAATGTTCTCAACGCTTACGAATCCCGTGAAGCCCGGCAGCAGCTCGCGCTGCACATTGGCATCGAGCACACTGAACGGCTCGAGCCACACGCCCTGCAGCGTCGTCGTGTGCCCCTCGTGACGCCAAATCGCCGTCCAGTCCCCATAGCTCGCCGAGCTGTACGTCGCACGCACCGTCTGCTTCGGCGACGGCACACGGTTGATGTGAGGCTTCGTCGTCGCGCCGGCGGCGATCCCCGACTGCTGGCGGGCGTCGTCGTAGTTTACGCTGCCGCTCACGAACAGCTGCGCGATTGGGCGCAGCGCGAGGTAGCCCTCCGCCCCCGTGCTGCGCGACGCGTTGACGTTCAGTCGCTGGCGACAGTTCGTCGCCGTGCCGCAGCCCGGCGAGCCCGCGGCAATCGCCGTCGGCACGTTGAAGTCACGATAATCCGCGACGTAGTACGTCCCCTTCACCTGCACCCAGCTCGCCGGCTGCCAATCAGCGCCGATCTCGCGCCCGAACGCCGTCTCCGGTGCGAGATTCGGGTTTGGTATCGTCACCGTCGTCGACGTGATTTGCTTCTTGTAGAGCTCAGCGAGGTTCGGCGCACGGAACGCGCGATACACCGCGCCGTGAAATGAGAGATTGCTCAATAGCGCGTACCGCATCCCGAGCCGGGGCGAGAATGACGTCTTGCTCCGATCCTGGTAGTTCTGCGCACCCGACGCGGCGTCGATCGAATGGCCGTTGTCGTTGTTCCACTGATCGACGCGCGCACTCAACTCCACGCGCAGTGGCGCAATTGGCGCCGCGATCGCCTGCGCGAAGACGCCGCTCAACGCCTGGTCGCCACCCGACAAGATCGTCCGCGCGACTGCTCCGCAGGTCCCGGCCGCCGGACAGCCGGCGGTGTTGAAGTCGACCTCGTCGAAATTGCCCTGCATGTGGCGATAGTCGCCGCCGAGACTGAACGACTCGAGGCCGATCAGTCCACTGCGCGTCCACATCGCCGACGCGCCCCAATCATGGCTCGGCACATTCGCGACGATGCTGCTGTCTTCGGCCGCGCGCCCGCCGGCCCGAATCGCCGTCGAGCGCTGGTGCTCGTCCTGCTTGCCGTCCCATGCGCGAACGCTCAACAGGCCTGACGCATAGCTGCCGAAGTCGAGTCCGAGATCGATGTCACCCTGATCGCGGGTCTGGTACGAGAGCGGGGTTCCCGTGTTGCGGTTGTCGCCGAACTTGTGTCCGGCAACGAATGCCGAGAAGCGCGCCGATGGTGCGTAATTAAGTCGCGCGTACGCGTTCCGTTGAATGATGCCAGATGCGACATCGACGGCCCCACGGCTCGTGGGATCGATCAGGTTGTAGCCGCCGCCCTGCAGATAGTCGCCGCTGACGTTCGCGGCAAAGGCGCCGTAGATCGGGACGCCCGCGGACACGTAACCGTGGCGGATATCGCGACTCCCGCCCTCGACCATCATCTCCACCGCCCCCGGCGCGAGCGGCCGCGAAAAGAAGGAGATGACGCCGCCCATCGCACCGTTCCCATACAGGCTCGACGTGCCGCCCTCGATCACCTCGACGCGATCGAGCATGCCTTTCGGCACTCGACCCCAGTCGATCCACTCGCCCCACGCGTCGTTGATCGGGAAGCCGTCGAAGAGGACAGCAGTGCGCCCCTCGTCGACGCCGCGGATGGATACGATCTGAGCCGTGCCACCAACGAGGCTGCTCGTCCGCGGCAACTCCACGCCCGGAATCTCGCGAAGGAGATCCTGCGACTCGCGCGCGGGGCTCGTTCTGATCTGGTACGGCGTGAGCACGTTCACCGTCGTCGCCACCTTGCTCGCCTCTGTGGGAGTGCGCGTCGCGGTGGTGATGACGCTCGAGAGCATCAGTGAGCCTTGCTCGAGCGACACGTCGAGCGTCGTCGCCTGACTGGCAGTCACATCGACGCCGCGGCGAGCCGGCTTGTAGCCGAGCGCGGTGACCAGGACCTCATAGTGGCCAACGGGCAGACTACGGAGCGTGTAAGCGCCACGATCGTCCGCGCTCGCCACCCGAGGAGGCGTCTCGATGGCGACGCGCGCCCCGATCACTGCGCCGCTGCTGCTGCTGATTCGGCCGCGAATGTCTCCAGTACGCTGCGCGTCGGCGCTGCGAGCGGAAGCGACAAGCAGGGTCATCACGAGCGCTGCAACAAGCTGCGAAAAAAACGACCGAAGGTGCATAGGGGCTTTGGAGGAGGGAACAACGAGCGAACCCGCCTCAAAACTACGCCGAGGAACCCTCGTTCGCTGTCCTTCTCCGCTGCTGCCGAACCGGGCTAAGCGTTCACCGTCGAGCGGCCAGATGGCAGGTAGCGTTGCGTCGCGTAGCCGACGATGAGGCCGACGACACTGCCCGGCAACATGATCTGCCAGTAGTAGTTGTGATGCAGCGCGTTGCTGTTCATGATCGCGATCGGGAGCGCCAGCGCGGCACCGACGATCAGGCCGAACACGATGCCGAGCGGAAGCGAGTTCACCTTCTTCGCGAACCAGCCGATCAGTACGCCTGCGACGAGGCCCTTGAAGGTCGATCCGATCACGATGCCCGCGATCTGCGACGATACCTCTGGCGATGACACCAGCGCCGAGAGCCCATCGAAGATTCCCAGAATCCCGCCGAGCACGAGACCGAACACAGGCTTGTTCATTGAATTCTCCACGAGAGGGTTCGTATCTCTGTACAGCGATCTCGAGCGGCTCTTTAACCTCGCGTGAAAACGAGGAGCGCCACGCGCATCGCCAGATAGGCGAGGACGAGAAGGATTGCCGTCCGATGCCGGAGCGCGATCCGCCGCGCTCGCTCGAGGATGCCTTCGGCGTGCGCGACGACCGGTAGCGCGTCGAGGTAGTTGGCGACGTCGGCCGCCATGCTCTTTACCGACTGGTAGCGCGCCGCCGGGTGCGCGGCGCGAGCCCGTCCGCAGATCGCGCGCAGCGCCGGCGGAACGGTCGTTCCGCTCCCCCACTGGTCGGCCGTGTCACGCGCTGGCGATGGATGCTCGCTCGTCAGAAGAAAGAAGAGCACTCCACCGAGCCCATATACGTCGGCTCGTTCGTCGGCTTCACCACTCAACTGCTCGGGCGCCATGTAGCCGGGTGTGCCGGCAGCTGTGCCAGCCGCTGCTTCCCCGACCCCCGGCCGTGGCGAGCGCGACGTCTTGGCTACCCCCCAGTCGAGAACGAGCACCTCGCCAAATGCTCCGAGCATGACGTTCTGCGGCTTGAGGTCACGATGAATCACTCCAGCCGCATGCGCGAAGGCCACGGCGTCGCACATCTGGAGGAACGCACGCAGCAGCTCAGTGCGCGACCGCGATCCGCGGACAAAGTCGTCGAACCGCTCGCCGCGAACGCGCTTCATGACATAGAACAGCCGCCCGTCCGGAAGCGTCCCGACGTCGTGTATCGGAACGATGCCGGGGTGCTCGAGCGAGGCGAGAATTCTCGCCTCGCGAACGATGCGCTCCCGTTCGTCCGGCGTCGGCGCGGCGTCGCGCAGCACCTTGAGGGCGACATCCCGATCCAGCTCCCGGTCGCGAGCGAGATACACACTGCCCATCCCGCCTTCCCCGATCAGCTCACCGATCTCGTATCGGGCCTGCTCAGCGGACCGGTCCACGAGCGCGCGCAGCCTCGCGACGGTGGAGTCGGAGAGCGGGCTCACCGCGGCGCGACGCCGAGGAGGTCGCGCATGTCGGCGCGAAATTCGTCGTCACTGCCCGAGAGAGCCCGCACCGTGTCGAGGACGATCGCGCGGAAATCGCGCCGCGCGGCGGCTAGCCAGTTCGTCACCTGCGTCACGGGAATGCCAAGCTCCGCCGCCAGCTCGGCGTACGTGGGACGCGTGTCGTCGGTGTCGGCGAGTTCATAGCGCTCGAACAGCATGAGCTGTCCGAGGCGTCCGGCAGCGCGATAGCGTTCTCTCAACTGTCGAACGGCATCGGCCAGCACCGAGCGGACCCACTCGCGCTCGAAGGCCGCGTCGGCATCGGCGCCGGAGTCGCCTTCACTCGTTAGGCGACCCTCGATCTCCGCCACCTCGATAGACACGAAGGCCGCCGTTCCCCCTCGCTTCAGGCGCCGCTCCGCCTGGAGCGCGTTCGCCACGTACGAGTCCACGCAGCGACGAACGTAGCTGCGGAAGCGTGCCCGCTCCGGATCGTACCGGGCGAAGAGACCACGCTCCAGAGCCTGGGCGAAGAAGCCCTGAGTCAGATCCTCGGCGTCCGCCGGTTCCTGTCGATGGGCGAGCCGAACGTGGGTATAGATCGGCGCCCAGTAGACAGCCGCCAACGACTCCTCGGCACCCGTACGCGTCGCGACGTCGCCGCTGCCCGCGCGGCGGACGAGTGAGATGTGGGTGGTCGGAAATCCCATGGACGCCGATGGAGGGTGGACGGGGCGACGAGTGTAAGACGGCGGACATGGCGGAGTCAAGCATGGGACGGCCTCGTCGTTAGGTTCCCTCGCGCGGAACCCGGGATGACGGCGTATGAAGGCCGGGCGCTGCCGGTATTGGGCTGGCCCACGCTGTGCCTTGTACGCGACCAATGGAAGACTCGACGACTCCAGACGCCGATCGCGAGGATCTCAGAAGCGACCGTCGGGAGAAGCCACGGCCCTACCGCCCACGACAAAAGACCAGGCGCGAGAAGATCGTCTCGCGCCTGCGGGAGCTTGGTCCCGGCCTGATCACGGGCGCCGCCGACGACGATCCGTCCGGAATCGCGACCTACTCTCAGGCCGGCGCGGCGTTCGGCTACGGCCTGCTCTGGACGGCGCTCGTGAGCCTGCCGCTGATGTCGGCGATCCAGTTGATGTGCGCGCGGATTGGCATCGTGGCGCGGAGCGGCCTCGCCGCTGTGCTGCGCGAGCACTATCCGCGCTGGCTCCTCTGGCTCGCCTGCTCCCTGCTCGTCATCGGCAATACGATCAACATCGCCGCCGATCTCGCGGGTATGGCCGCCGGGGCACGGCTCCTCACCGGAATCCCCTCGATCTGGTTCGTGCCCGCGTTCACGGCACTCATTCTCGCGCTCCTTGTCTTCGCGTCGTACGAGAACATGACGCGCGTCCTCAAGTGGCTGACGCTCGCGCTCTTCAGCTATGTCTTCGCCGCGATGCTCTCGGGCGCGGACTGGCTTGCAGTTGCCCGCGGAACGATCATCCCGCGGATCACCTTCTCGCGCGACTACCTGCTGACGTTCGTCGCCATCATGGGAACGACGATCTCACCGTACCTGTTCTTCTGGCAGGCGGCGCTGAATGCGGAGCAGGACCAGCTGATCATGCGACGCATCGTCGGCCGTCCGCGGCGCGCCGTGCAGCGCGAGCTCCGTGCGGCCGCGCGCGACGTGAACGCGGGGATGCTGTTTTCGAACCTGATCATGTACTTCATCATCCTCACCGCGGGCGCGACGCTGAACCGCGCGGGGATCACCAACGTTCAGACGGCGGAACAGGCCGCGCAGGCACTCCAACCGATCGCCGGCAGTGCGGCCTCGCTGCTGTTCACTCTTGGGTTGGTCGGCACCGGCATGCTGGGCATTCCTGTCTTGGCGGGATCGGCGGCTTACGCCATCGCCGAGGCGGCGGCGTGGCGCGCGGGAATGGACGAGAAGGTCCACAACGCGCGGCAGTTCTATGGCGTGATCGCGTTCGCGATGATCGTCGGAATGCTCCTGAACTTCCTGCACGTCAACGCGATCAAGCTGCTGATCGGCTCGGCGGTGATCAACGGGCTCCTCGCGCCGCCCTTGATCGCGATCGTGCTCGTGGTGTGCAACAACGAGCGTGTGATGGGCGAGCATCGGAATCGAAAGATGCTGAACGTCCTCGGCGGCCTCGGTGTGCTGCTGATGACCGGCGCCGCGGTGGCGTTGATCTTTTCCTGGCTCTAGTACTCGCCCCTGGATGGCCCAGAGTTTCAGGGCGCGAATGCCGCGAATCGGAGCGAATGCGATCGAGGTCTGTATGCATCTTCTTCATCGACACTAACAACAAAGAAGAAGGGCCTCGGTGTGGCGGATCGCCGGTTGAATGCCCTCGGTTGGACTCGCCCGCATTCGCGGGATTCGCGTCCTCTTCTTTCCAAGCTTGACCAGGAGCGGCCGCTGACCTACGAGAGCACTCCAAGCCGCCGCTCGAGCTCTTCGCGCCGTGATCGAGAGACCGGCAGCCGCAGACCGCCCTTGAGCTGCACCTCGTAGTCACCGCCTGCACCGCGTAGGAGCGTGTCGACGAGTCCGAGCCTAACGATGGCCGAGCGGTGGATGCGGATGAACTGACGCGGATCGAGCCGCTCCTCGAGCGTCTGCATCGTCTCGCGGATGATGTGGGTGCGGTCCCCCGTGTGGAGCTCGGCGTACGGGCCGTCCGCGGTGATGTAGTCGATCTGCTCGACGGGCACGACGCGAACCTTGCCGCGCATCTCGACGGCGATCCGCTCGAGATAGGGAGAGGTTTCCGGCGCCGCGGTCGTCGCCGGCTCGGCTGCGCCGCCCTGCTGGAGGACGGCGAGGAGCTGCTCACGCAGCTTGCCCAGGTCCCTCAGCTCGATGAGTCGTCGGGCGCGCGCGAATGCTTGCTCGAACCGCTCGTCGTCGAACGGCTTCACGAGATAGTCGAGCGCCGCGAGCTCGAAGGCGCGCAACGCGTACTGATCGAATGCGGTGACGAAGATCGTCGCCGGCATCGCGTCGGCACCGACGTCGCGCACCACGTCGAGGCCTGTCTTGCCGGGCATCTGCACGTCGAGGAAGACAAGATCGGGACGGCGAGTCCGGATCGCTTCGACCGCCGCGACGCCGTTGTCGGCGGTGCCGACGACCTCGACTCCGGGCTCGTGCGCGAGGAGGTCGAGAAGCCGCTCGCGCGCGAGGGGCTCATCGTCGACGACGAGAACGCGGATCGTCGCGTTAGGCATGGAGTTCGTCAGGCAAAGGAGGCGACCGCGGCCGTGCGCAGATCGGAGCGCGTGTGGAAGGGGAGCCGTATCTCGGCGACGGTACTCGGCGCCGCGCCGTCGCCGCCGCGGAGCTGGAAGCTCTGCTCATCGCCGTACAGGTGCGACAACCGCGCCTGGGTGTTGCGAACACCAACGCCGGTGCCTCCCTTCGTCTCGACGAGCGGCGCGTTGTTCTCGACAGTGAGCACGAGCTGGCCCGCCTCAATTCGCCCACGGAGCGCGATCCGTCCCATGCCCTCGAGCTTGCTCGCACCGTGCTTGATGGCGTTCTCGACGATCGGCTGCAGAATGAGATTCGGGACGAGCGCGTCGAGCGCGCGCTCCTGCACGTCGGTCGTGATCTCGAGGCGTCCCTGAAAGCGGATTTCCATGATCTCGAGATAGCGGCGCAGCAGATCGAGCTCCTCGCGGAGCGTGATCTCCTGTTCCGTCGGCCCTTCGATCGTGTGCCGGAGGAGCTCGCTCAACCGCGAGATCATTCGCCGAACGCCGCGCGGGTCGCGCTCCACCAGCGACGAGATCGCGTGCAGCGTGTTGAACAGAAAGTGGGGATCGAGCTGCATCCGCAGGGCGTCGAGCCGCGCCTCGGCGAGCTGCGCCCGCAGCTGCGCGGCCACCCGCAGCGACTCCTCGCGCTGCTGGCGATAACGAAGCGAGTACGCGCGCGCGAGGCCGGCCGCGAGCACGCCGATGTAGGTGATGAAGTCGTTGAGGAACCAGGGGCGAAGCCAGAAGAAGCCCGGCGGTCCGCCCCCACGGCCGCGACGCGGAGGGAAGGGGACGAGCGCCGATCTGATCGCCTCCCCAGTCATGCCCAGGGCCACTGCGATGGCGAAGCCGACCACCACGAGCGCGAGTATACCGGCAACGCGATGTCGCTGATCGGCGAGCGCGCGCGCGCTCAGCCAGAAGACGAACGGCGTCAATAGCGCCCACAGATACGACGAGACGAGCGCGAGCACGATCGGCGCCGACGGATTCGTGAACTGAAAGCCGAGCTGCCGCGGATCGAGAAAGCGATTGCCGACGCTGAGGGCCGCCATGAAGGTCCAGAAGGCGATAACGAGCACGAGCTCGCGACGGCTGAGCCTGAACGGATGCGGTGTCGTGTCGCCTCCGGCCACGGTCCCGCTCGCCTC
>JAJKIR010000123.1 GCA_021154325.1 Gemmatimonas sp. | reverse complement strand
TCGACGGTGCCCGGCGGCTACGAGCGGGACAGCGGCACGAGTATGGCCGCGCCGGTCGTCACGGGCCTGGCGGCGCTCCTGCTCGACTACTTCCCGACGCTCACCGGCGCGGACGTGAAGCGCATCATCCTCGCGTCAGCCGTTAGGCACACGGATCAATCGGTCCAGAAGCCCGGCGGCGGCTCGGCGCGCTTCGGTGAGCTCTCAGCCACCGGCGGCATTGTGAATGCGTACGCGGCGATCAAGATGGCGATGGAGCAGACGGGCGTTCGCCCGTAACTCTTGTCATCCCGAGGGTTCTGCTTTTCTGCGCCTTCGTTTTTCGATGGCATCCAAGCGGGCCAACAGCGAGTACGCGAATCACGCGAATGAACTGCACGAATCCAACCGTGGGCGCGTAGGCGCCCTCGCTCAACGAGCCGGGATTGCTTTGGGGTGCGCCGGAGATCCATCGGTGTGCCGTTCCAAAAAGAATCCCGGCTCGTGGAGCAAGGAGTTATCCCCCACACGGAGCGATTCGCAATAATTCGCGTAAATTCGCGTCTCAGCTGTTGTTCCCTTTCCAGGCGATCGGAGCGTCCAAGCCCGAAAAGCAGAACCCTCCCGTTCGGGTAGACGTTGCGCTATGCAGCCTTTCGCCGCACCCTCCACCGCACCGCCCGCAGCACCACCGCGGACACATACGACCCTCGCTCCGCCTGCGGCGCCGGAACCTGGCGGAGCCACGGATACGCGGCGAGGCGGAGCGCAAAAGCGATGATGAACAGCGCCCCATACGCCGCCGTCGCGCCATAGCGCGCGTCCATCACATTCAGGAGCGCTCCACTCAACATCGGCGCGATCCCCGCCGCGAGGCCGAAGGCGACGCTGTAGACGACAAAGGCACGGATTCGCTCGGCCCCGGGTCCGGCCGTGCGCACGAGCGTCATCGCCATGGTGATGTTCCAGCCGCTGTTGCTGATCCCGTAGAGCACGTAGCCGACAAAGAGAAACGCGGGGTGGATGAACAGCGCCGCGAGCCACCAGAGCGGGTCGAGCGACAGCCCCGCAAAGGCGATCGACATCAGCCCCTTGCCGCCAAAACGATCGCCGAGCTGGCCCCACGACTTGGCGCCGACAACGCCGCCGCCGACGGCGATCGCGCTCAGCAGCATGATCGTCCCAACCGAGACGCCGAGGTGGCCGATCGCCAGTGCCTCGCCCTGACGCGTCGAGAAGCCGATCGCGAATCCCCACGCGAGCGCGAAGCGAACGAGCCGCCACTGCTCCGGCGTCCGCGGCAGCACGACCCATGACCGCTGCGGCGTGAGCGCGCCGTTAGGCGTCGTCGGCGTCGGAAGCGACGGCGCGACGGGCGGAACGGTCTTCGCGATCAGCCGCGCGCGCGAGCGCATCCGCTTCAGCGGCAGCGAGATCAGAACATGGATCGCAACGCCGCCGGCGATCGCCAGCGAGCGCGCCACGTGTGCTGGCACGCCGAGCCGTTCCGTCGCGTCGAGGACGACGGAGGCGAGGATGCCTAACGCGAGCCCCGCGACCGAGCCCCACCGGCTCTTGATTGCCGTGTAACGTCCGTACGTCTCGGCGGTGGTCGCCTCGCTGTGCAGCGACGCCATGCTCCCGTCGTAGAGCTGCTGCCCGATGACGCCGATCGCGAAGCCGACGAGAAAGCCCGCGAGCGTGAAGCCAGCTGGCCGCACGATTCCGGCGAGCGCCGCGATGAGGAATCCCGTCCGCTCGAGCCACGTCGCCACCCACGCGACGCGCCCGGCGTGATACCGCCGGAGCATCTCGGGCATTCCGAGATGCATGAGCCGCGCGCCGAAGGGAAGGGCAGCGAGAGTCGCGATCGTGAAATGCCCGCCGCCCAGCGCGAGAGCGAGTCCGGCGAACATCGGGCCGCTCGCGAGGACACGAGCCCCACTGCAGAAAATCGCTTCGGCGTAGCCGGGGTGCCGCTTGATGCTCTCGACTGTCACAGGCTACTGACGATCGATCAGCGGCCCCCGGCACTATCCTCCGCGACGAACTACTGCCCCGACGCCGCCTGCTTTGGCGCCGGCGGCAACGACATCACCCGCCGCTTCATCGTCTGGAACGCCTGCGTGTCCTTCGTCAGGCTCTGCAGCTGCGAAGCCGGGACCTGCGAGAGCATGTTCTGAATGTCCTGAATGCGGTCCTGTGTCCCCGGGTGATCCGAGAACCAGGAGCTCGCCGCGCCACTGCTTCCGCTCTGCTGCTCTTCCGCGAGCAGCTTCTGGAAGAACGTGAGCATCCCCTCGGGATTGATGCCGGCGTTGATCACATTGTGAAAGCCACCCTCGTCCGCCTGCACCTCGTCCGTACGGCTGAACTTCGCGAAGATCGCCGTGCCGCCGACGTTGATCGCGGCCGCGGCCGCCTGGTTGTTGCAGACGTTGGTCAGCGAGCACGCCAGCGCGACGCCGACGTTCGCCCCCTGCATCTGCTCCATCTGCTTCACCGAGTGGCGCCGCACGACGTGCTCGATCTCGTGCGCCATCACGCCCGCGAGCTCGTCCATCCGGTCCGCGCGCTCGAGGACGCCGCGGTTCACGTACACGATGCCGCCCGGCAGTGCGAACGCGTTCACCACGTCCGTGTTCACGACGTAGAACTGCCACTGGAGATCGGCGCGCGACGTCTTGCTCGCGATCTGATTGCCGAGTGCGGACACGTACTGGTTGATGACCGCATCCTGAACGAGCGGGAGCTGCTGCTGGATCTGCGCCGACTCCTGCTGCCCGAGCTGGACTTCCTGCTGCTGCGACACGCCACAGGCGCTGATCCCGAGCGCCACGGCTACACCAAGGGCCAGAAATCCGGCCGCCTCACGACGATGCTGCATTTCGTTCCTCCTCCTGGAGACTTGGCGTGTCTCAAGGCAGGACTGGTGCCGAGGCGGCCGCGAGGACGGCAACAACCGAGCTCAGCTCACGGAAATGGCGGCGGCGGGCCGCGCATCTCACGGCCCCCGAAGCTGTCGCGCGCGCCAAAGGCTTCACGAGCGCGCAGCGACCGAAGCCGCGCTCGCTGATCCGGTGTCAGCACCGAATCGAGCCCGGCCTGCGCGCGCTGGAGGAGCGAATCGAATCGCGGCTGCATCTCCTCGCGAATCCGCCGGAAGTCGCGCGTCTGCTGTCCCATGATCGAGTCGACGCGGCGCTGTTGGTCGGGCGTGAGATCGAGCTCCCGGGCGAGCCGCTCACGCATCCCGTCGCCCCCGCGGCGCCCGTCCCACGGCCCGCGGCCCGCGTCCCGCATCCCGCGTCGGCCTCCGCCGCGCGCGTGATGCAGCGCCAGCCGATCCGCGGCGAAGCCGAGCCCCATTCCCGCCAGGCCAACGACGACGAGCAGCGCGATCGCCATCGCGCGTGTCGCACCCGCCCTCGACCGCGGCCGCCACATTGAGTCTTTCCTCATCACCGCGACACGGCCTCGCCGAGCAGCCACTCGCCGTTCGCCGGGCCGACCAGTGCATTCATCACCTGCTCAGTTGACGCCCCAACGGCCAGCGCTCGGCTCACCACGCTGTCCACCGGCGCCCCGCTCGCCTCGGCCACGACCTCGCCGCGGCCGTTCGTCGATGCGCCGCCAATGAAGGCGGCGAGGATAAGCGCGGCCGCGGCGAGTGCGACCTCCGCGCGTGCCCAATGCGTCGTCCATTCCCACCACGCGCGCTCATGCCGCCGCTCGAGCATCGCTACCGTACCCGAGGCGATCCGCGCGCGCAGCAGCTCGAGCCGCGCCGCGCTCGGCGCCGGCCCTTCGGCCTCGCGGATCGCCCGCGCGAGGCGCGCATCGCGCTTCGGCTCCGGCGGCGTGATCCGTCTCTCTAGCACCGTCACTCCTCAGCCGCGGAGCGCGGCGAGCGCGGCACGGAGAGCGTGCCGCGCCTGGTGATGATGCCAGCGCACCGTCTCGGGGCTGATGCCTAACGAGGCGGCGATTTCCAGGGACGACAGGCCGTCGACCTCGAACATGGAGACGACCAGTCGCTGCCGCGGCGGCAGCGCCGCGAGCGCGGCGGCGAACCGCTCCCGGATCTCGCGTCGCTCCGTGAGCTCGAGCGGGCTCGCGCCACGTGATGGTGCGTCGCCCCGCTCCGGCTCCGCCGCGCGCAGCGCTCGCGCCTTTCGGGCATTGAGTCCCGTGTTGATGAGCAGTTTATAAAACCACGGGGCGAAGGGCCTCGTCGTGTCGAAGCTGCCGAGCCGGGCGAGCGCGCGCATGAACGCCTCCTGGACGAGGTCCTCCGCGTCCTCGACGTTCCCGAGCAGGCGGCGGGCAATGCGCGTGGCGCGGGCGAGATGGCGGAGGACGAGCGCATCGTACGCGCTCGCGTCGCCCTCCTTCACCCGCTCCACCAGCTCCCGGTCATCCGCCGCCGGAGCTTCCACCGGCGTGGACCTATTTGCCATCGCTCGCGCAGGCAGCATATCAGGTACTACACCGCGAGCCATGAGAGCGTTTGGCCCCGCGCGCGGGTCAGGAATCCGATCGCCGATCCGCAGCGAAGAACGCGCGCATGCACGCACCCACGAGCCAGATCCGGAAGCGGTCGCGATCTTGCGTATTTATGACGTCGAGCGTGCTCGCAACTTCCTGTTCGCTCTTCTTCAGCGCGAGGAGCAGCTCCTCGGCCCGCAGCCCACGCGACCTCGCATCCTGGGCGGCCGCGGTGAGGGCACTTTCGAGCATCGAATCGTACGCTTCCGACTCGTTCCAGCGCGCCAGTAGCGCCGCGCGAAGCTGAGCGGCAATCTCGGGCGTGAGCGATGGACGCTCATCGTCCGGCAAGCGTGGGTTGTAGGCAACCATCACGGGATTTGGTCGTGGTGGACGTGGCTTGAAACGGCTGTACGGCAACGTACGTGGGACTCGATATATTCGTGCAGCAGTCTCGGTCGAGCCTTGACTGTCATCCAATTCTAGTCACGACGGGAGAGCGAAGAGAGCAGCTGTGAGTTTACGCGCGAGCCGGGGTAAAGTGCTGATTCTGACGCCGCAGGCAATGACCGGCGCGCTGCTCGGCATGCTGGTGGAGCTGTCGCAGCTCGAGCCGGTATTCGCTGATCCCACCGAGCGACCCGAGGACGCCCTCGCGCGCCACCTGCCGCTCCTCGTCATCGTCGCCGACGGCGAGGTCGACACCTTCAGATCTGACCTCTTCGTCGCTCGTGCCCAACATCGCGGGATCGGCGTCGTCGTCTTCGGCCGTCCCGGGGGCGACGGGACGGCAGATTGGGCGAAGGAGCGCGGCCTTCC
>JAJKIR010000122.1 GCA_021154325.1 Gemmatimonas sp. | reverse complement strand
TTCACCGTTCACCGTTCACCGTTCACCGTTCACCGACCACCAACCACCTATTTGACGACTTTCCCTTGATGAACCACCAGCATCGCGCCCGTGATCTCGTCCGCGGGATCGAGCACGATCGCCCCATCCTTCACGAGATGCTGCAGGAGCGCGAGAATGTTGCGCCCGAACATCTGACTGGCATGGAACGCCACGCTGCTCGGCAGATTCACCGGTCCCATGATCGTGACGTCGTGCGCATGTACCGTTTCGCCGAGTTTAGAGAGCTCGCAATTGCCGCCCGTCTCCACCGCGAGATCGACGATCACCGAACCGGCGCGCATCGTTCGCACCATGTCCGCGGTGATCAGCGTCGGCGCGGGCCGGCCCGGAATCTGCGCCGTCGTGATCACGAGATCGACGTCCTTGATGTGCCCCGCGATCGCCGACAGCGTTCGCTCCTGCTCCTCGTTCGTCTGCGCCCGCGCGTAGCCGCCCGCCGTCTCCGCGGACGCGCTCACGAGCTCCGTCGCGACGAAGCTCGCGCCAAGGCTCTGCACCTGTTCCCGCGCCGCCGGCCGGACGTCGAATGCCGAGACGACGCCGCCCAGCCGCCGAGCCGTCGCGATCGCCTGCAGGCCGGACACGCCCGCGCCGATCACGAACACCCGCGCGGGCGAGATGTTGCCAGCGGCGGTCGTCAGCATCGGAAGAAACTTTCCAAGCTCCGCCGCGCCGAGCAGTACTGCCTTGTAGCCGGCGACGGTGCTCTGCGACGAGAGCACGTCCATGGATTGCGCTCGCGTTATGCGCGGCACGAGCTCCAGCGCCAGCGCGCTCACATTGTGCCGCGCGAGCACGGACGCGATCTCCTGGTGCTGCCCCGGCCGCATCAGGCTGATCACCGACGCACCTTCGCTCATCGCACCGACTTCGTCGGCCGTGGGCGGCTGCACCTTTGCGATCACCTGGCCCGTCGCGAAGATCTCGCGTGCATCTGGAACGATCGTCGCCCCGACCGCCGCGTACGCGTCGTCTCGAAATCCCGCATTGAGGCCGGCGCCGCGCTGCACCGCCACTTCCAATCCAGATTTGACCAGTCGGCCGGCACTGTCCGGCGGCAACGCCACTCGGTGTTCCCGAGGGGCGATTTCAGTTGGGACGCTGATTCGCATGCTGGCGGGTGAAGCGAGGCGTGCGGCGCCCGGTCGGCGCCGGGGCGTAAACTAGCCCGCAGGCCCTGACATGCAATGACGCGCCACTCGGTAAATCTTTCGTAAGACGACTCCCGCGCCCGCACCTCAGGACCCGCACGTCCGTGTAGCTTCCACCGTTCCGTGCCATTCATGGAGTTGGGTCATGCACCTGTTGTCGTCTCTTGCCCGCTTGCCGCGCGTGTCCGTCGCCATCATCGCGCTCGGCGCCCCGCGTCTCGTCTGCGCCCAGAATGCGACGCGCGAGTTGCCGCTCCACCGCGCGCCAGAGCCCACCGCGGCCGCGATTACGCCCGCGGACCTGATGACTCGACTGTACATCTTCTCCGACGATTCCATGCAGGGCCGGCGCGTCGGCACCGAAGGTCATCGGCGCGGAACCGCGTACATCGAGCGCGAGGTGCGTCGGCTCGGACTCGTTCCGGCGGGAGACAGCGGCGGCTACTTCCAGAATCTGCCCGTCTTCGAGCGCACCCTCGCCACGGCGCAGACGCTCACCGTCGGCGGCAGCGCGTTCAAGCCGTGGGTCGACTTCCTGCCTCGCGACAATGGTCCGACGGCCCGCGACTTCAACGGCGCGCCTGTTGTCTACGGTGGCGTCTGGGGTGACACCGCAACGATGATCACGCCAGCTCAGGCCGCAGGGAAGTTCATTGTGATCACAGTTCCCGATGGTCCCGACGGCACGCCCCGGTGGCAGGCGAACCGCCCCGCGCTCACGCAGTATTACGGCGACGCGATGGCGATCGCGATCGCGTCGCTCGACGCAATGGATCCACAGTCGCGCCAGATTCTCACCGAGCCGAGTGTCGGCTTGCGCTCGCCCGAAGACCAGATGCCGCCGGTTCCCGCGTTTCTCTACGTCTCACGCGCGATGACAACCGCTCTCCTCGGCGCACCCGCTCGAGGGCTCACGCGTGGCAAGGCGACGGGACGCACCGTCAACGGCTCGTTGCGTTTCACCGATGCGCCCGCGCCCGCGCGCAACGTCGTCGCAATCCTCCCGGGCTCGGACCCCGCGCTCAAGGGTCAGTACGTGGCCATCGGCGCGCATAACGATCATATCGGCTTCACTCACGATGCCGTCGACCACGATTCCCTGCGCGCGTTCAACGCCGTCGTTCGGCCCGGCGGCGAGGACGATCCGGCGCGCGCCGCGTCGCCGGAAGAGGTGATGCGTGTGCGCGCCATTCTCGACAGCCTCCGCCGCATCCATCCTCCGCGGCTCGACTCCATCTACAACGGCGCTGACGATGACGGTTCGGGCACCGTCGCATTGCTCGAGATCGCCGAGTCGTTCGTGAACGCTTCGACGAAACCGAAACGCTCGATGCTTTTCATCTGGCATGCTGGCGAGGAGGAAGGCCTCTGGGGCTCCGAATACTTCACCGATCATCCAACGGTGCCGCGAGACTCGATCGTCACTGAGCTCAACATGGACATGATCGGCCGAGGGCGCGCCGATGATGTGAAGCGGGGCGGCCCAGGCTATCTCCAGCTCATCGGCTCACGTCGGCTTTCCACGGAGCTCGGCGATCTCGTCGAGACGGTCGCCAAGGCGGAGCCCACGCCCTTTCGCTTCGACTATCAATTCGACGCCAACGGACATCCCCAGCAGTATTACTGCCGGAGCGATCATTACGAGTATGCTCGATACGGCATTCCGATCGTCTTCTTCTCTACCGGTGGTCACCGCGATTATCACCAGGTGACTGACGAGGCGGAGTACATCGACTACGATCAGCTCGCGCGCGTCGCTACGCTCGTGCACGATGTTGCCGTCCGCGCGGCGAATCTCGACCACCGTCTCGTCGTCGACAAGAAGAAGCCAGACCCGCACGGCCAGTGCGTCCAGTGAGTCCCACTCTTGCTATAGTGCGACGCGCGGTGGCGGCGAGCATCGAATAAGGTGCAGCTCTCGTCGAGTTCGCGCTTACTTTGTTCCCCGTACTGCGTCACTATTGCGCCACCACATTTTTCGCGCGATCGAGAGCGATCGCGCGTCCCGTTGTTCGCGTCGGCCGGTAATGCTCATCAGTCGTACCGCTCTCAGTGTTCAGCTCTGCAGCTTCCGCCTCGGCCTCGTGGCTCTGAGTGTCGCGGCGTGCTCGTCGTTTCATCGCGTTCCGAGAACCGCGCCCGCGCCCGCCGCGAGCGAATCCACGCCGGATCCCGCGCCGCCGCTATTCACGTCGCACGATGGCGCGCCCACGAGCTTCGTGCCCTCGACATCAGATGCGAAGACGACGCGCATCGTCATGGTGCGCGACGGGCTCACGAAACAGGCGCTCTTCCGTATCGCGACGGACTATCTCGCGCAAAAGCACACGGTCGACGTAAGTGATCCGAATGCGGGTTTTCTCATGACGCCCTGGGAGGCGACGCTCGCGCGCGACGGGGTTCCCGAGCTCCGCTATCGCACTCGTATCGTGCTGCGGTTCCTCGGTGACGACTGGAAGCAGCTCTCGGTACGTGCCGAGGCCAACTGGCTGCGCGGGGAAGAGTGGCAGTTCGGCTATGACGCGGCGCTACTCGATTCCCTGAGCACGCATCTCACCGCGCGACTTGGCAAGCGCGCCTAACGAGCGCAAGGCCGCCCATGCAGCGGCGATCGACTAAAGCCTGATCTGCGTCAGCTTGTGAAGCTTCCACGGGGCCTTTGGTCCTTCGCGCACGAGATCGGCCCGCCACGTCGAGGGCAACTCGCTCGTAGTGCCTTTGAACCCGTTGGTTGAGACGGCGATGTTCATCTTGTAACGCAGCTCGGCCACGTTGCCCGTGATGTTCGAGCTGCGATACGAGATCGACTTCACATGGATCGAGTCCGCGCGGTCGATGATTCCCTTGAAGTACTTTCTCGTGGAATCGTCGTGCTGGTAGGCCGTGTACACTTCCTCGATCTTGGTGGGCAGTCCGGACTCCAACGCGGCCCGCAGCTGCTCGATCGGCTGCCGCAGCTCGGGCGAGATGTCCGCCGAGGCAGGATGCGTCGGCAGCGTGGAGTCGCCGGGGCGTCCGGCGACAGCTGAGCGGCCGGCTGGGAGCTGCGCGGGCACCGGCGCTTTTATCGTGATGATCGACGGCTGGATCGGCTTGGTAGCCACCGCTGTCTCGAGAACCTTGGTAGCACGGTCCCGCTCGCGGGCGTCCCGTGCACTCCGCGCCATTGCCGCCGCCGTTGCCGCAATCGCGATCGCCACGATCACCGCCGATGCTACGACGCCACGCCGCCGCCAGAGCGGACGCTGCGGAGCGATGCCGGGATAGGGCGTCATCTCCTGCGTCGGCTGCTCGGCCGCCTGGATGAATACCGTCGGGTTGCTCCGCGCCGGCGCACGCCAGCTCGGATCGTCGAAACCGCCCTCGAGCGCAATCGCCGGGATCAGAAGATCGCGCACCTCCGCCGCCGTCGCGTAGCGATCGTGCGGAGTACGGTTGAGCATGCGCGCGACGATCAAGTCCAGCGTCTTCGGAACGTCCGGGATGAGCTCGCGCGGGTGCGGAGCCTTCTCGGTGAGACGTCGCTTGATCATCTGCTCACGCGTCGGCTCGTCGAAGGTCCGGCGGCCGGTGAGCATCTGGTAAAGGATGCAGCCGAGGCTGTAGATGTCGCTGCGCGCGTCAACCGGATCCCCAAGCAGCTGCTCCGGGCTCATGTACTCGGGCGTGCCGATCACGAGGCCGGTGCGGGTCAAGGACTCGCTCGGCGCCTCCTCGATCGCTTTGGCGATACCGAAGTCGACGACCTTGGCGATGTCGCGGCCGTTTCGTCCGGCGGCCACGATGATGTTGTCGGGCTTGAGATCGCGATGCACGATGCCGAGCTCGTGCGCGGCGACCAGCGCCTCCGCGACCTGATGAGCGATCTCGACGGCGCGTGCCGGGGCGAGCGCGGTCTCGCGCTCGAGGAGTCGCGTGAGAGGCTCGCCCTCGACGTACTCCATGACGAGGTAGACGACCCCATCCGTCTCGCCATAGTCGAACACGGCAGCGACGTTCGGATGAATGATCCGGGCGGCGTTCGAGGCTTCGCGCGCGAAACGCTGCGCCGCATCCGAATCGTTCAGAAGTGCGCCATTCATGACCTTCACGGCGCACTGCCGGTTCATCTTGACGTGCTCGGCGAGGTAGACCTTGCCCATCCCACCCTCGCCCAGGCGCTTGAGCATATGGTAGCGCTCGGCGAGTACCCGGCCGACGAATGGATCGGTCGAGCCCTTGGGCCGCAGGGGCGTACCATCGTTCGGGCAGAATCGGGAGGCGGTGTCGTACTCCACGCCGCACTGAGGGCAGACCTTGGCGACCGCGACAGCTTCGCTCTCGGGCGGCGTTGGCTGCTGCGCCAGAAGGCCCGACCCGAGAATGCTCGCGCCAAGCGTCGTGTCGACAGCCTGAGAGCTGTCGGCGCGATTGTTGTTTCCGCTCACGCGGCGTGCAGCAGTTTCGTCCGTCACGACACTGATCGAGTCTGCTGGAGTGAATCGGACCGGCCCCGAGTACGGCGAGCGGCCAACGACCGAAGACGCGCCAGAGCCCATCTCCCCCAATGGCTCCGAAAGCGAGAGGGAGATGCGCTCTGTTCCGTCGTCGAAAGTGCCGTCCGCGTGCATACGCAGGGCCACGACGACGCCACCATCCGGCCGTCTCGCAAAGTACGCCGGTCCACCACCGCCTGCATATGGCAAACTGCCGAGAAGCTCGAATTCGCCGGCAATCGACTGTTGCACACGCTCAACGAGCGCTTCCCGAGCCTCCTCCGTACCCGGTGCGATCCCCGAGAGATCCGCACCACATGAACAGTATCGGGTCCAACCCTCGACTTCCGTACCGCACTGCGGGCACCAGCTCATCGGGCCTGGCAGTGATTCTTCCAGAGAGCGCCAGAGCGTCACGTCATAACCCAGCGACATGCCCACGCGTTCGTTCAGTGCCGCGACCACCAGCGCACCGCCCGGTTCCTCGCGCGCGAGGAACGCAACGCTACCCCATTCGCTCTGCTCCTGTGTATCACTGCCGAGCAAAGCGAGAACTGTCAAGCGCTCACCCACCGCCTGCCGGAGCGCCTCCAACTGTTCCGCTTGGCGAATGGCTCGATCGATCCCCGAACCATTCGATCCGGGAGTCATCAGCGACAGGCGAGCCGCGCGCGGGGGCGATGAGGAGGGATTTGACTGAGGCATAGGTCGCGGTCCCCAAGAGATATGGCAGAAGGGAGGGGAGCGAAAGAGCGGACGGCTTGACCTACGTCGTCCCCGCAGTAAAAAGACGCCCTCCGCGCGAGGCGAGTCACGCGTCACGGCTGAGTTTTGACAGCGCGAAACGTGTCAACTTTGCGTGGCGACGACATGCCCGACCAGCACTCTCGCAGGCGGGAATTTGTGGTATCGATCCTGCCCGCATTGGTGAAGTCATGGCGAATACAAATACGGTCGTCACCGAAATCCCCGCGTGGCGACGCTTTCCCATCGGCGCCGAGATCGCGCCTGATGGATCGGTTCATGTGCGAGTGTGGGCGCCTCGCGCTCCCACGGTGTCCTTCGTCGAGCTCGACACCAACGGCGCTATCGTTTCGACGACGGAGCTCGAGGCTGAGGGCAACGGCTACTTCTCCGGCGTGATCGCGAACGCGGGCCACGGTACGCTCTACAAGTTTCGGATCGAGGGGCGCGGTGAATTCCCCGACCCCGTCTCGCGGTGCCAGCCAACCGGGCCGCACGGAGCGTCGCAGATCATCGACGCATCGCGCTATACATGGCGCGACGGCGGCTGGCGCGGACCGGAGCTCTCCGGCGCGGTGATCTACGAGCTCCATGTGGGCACGTTCACGCCGGAGGGCACGTACGCCGCCGCGAGCACGCATCTCGATCATCTCGCGGAGCTCGGCGTCAGCATCATCGAGATGATGCCGGTCGCCGAGTTTCCTGGCCGCTTCGGATGGGGCTACGACGGCGTCGGCCTCTTCGCGCCCTATCATCACTACGGCATGCCCGACGATCTCCGCTCGTTCGTCGACGAAGCGCACGCGCGCGGCATCGGCGTCATGCTCGACGTCGTCTACAATCACCTCGGCCCCGACGGGAACTATCTCAAGGAGTTTAGTGAACACTACTTCAAGGGGAACACGGAGTGGGGAGAGGCGCTGAACTTCGACGGCCCTGATGCCGGCCCCGTGCGCGCGCTGTTCACCTGCAACGCCGCGTACTGGGTCGAGGAGTTCCACTTCGACGGGCTGCGCCTCGACGCCACCCAGCAGATCTTCGACACATCGACGCCCCACATCATTGGCGACATCGCCGGCGCGGTGAGGGAAGCCGCGAACGGCCGCGCCACGCTCGTCGTCGCCGAGAACGAGCCACAGGACGGGCGACTCGTTAGGCCGACCACCGCCGGCGGTTACGCGCTCGATGGCATGTGGAACGATGACTTCCATCACGCGGCGAACGTCGCGCTCACCGGCCGCGACGAGGCGTACTACAGCGGCTACCGCGGTTCTCCCCAGGAATTTGTCGCCGCCGCGAAGTACGGCTTTCTGTATCAGGGTCAGTGGTACGAGTGGCAGGGCGGCCGTCGCGGCCAACCGGCCCTGGATCTCGCCGCGCCGCATTTCATCATCTTCACTCAGAATCACGACCAGATTGCCAACGCAGCGTTCGGCCTGCGCGCGCACCAGCTCGCGTCACCTGCAGCGTATCGGGCGGTAACGGCGCTGATGCTCCTCATGCCGCAGACGCCGATGCTCTTTCAGGGACAGGAATTCCTCGCATCGGCGCCGTTCCTCTACTTCGCCGACCAAAGTGCGGATCTCGCCGCGCTCGTTCGCCGGGGCCGGGCCGAGTTCCTCGGGCAGTTTCCACACATTGCGAGCCCCGAGATCACCGCCCGACTCGCCGATCCATCCGACGAGACGACGTTCGCGCGGTGCAAACTCAACTGGGCCGAAGCGGCGGACCCGTTGCATGCGCTGGGCTTTGCGATGATTCGGGACCTCATCCGAGTACGGCGCATGGACCCTACGCTGCGCGGCCAGAGTGTCGGCGACCCGGACAATAGAGACCGCGGCGTGCTCGCTCGCACCATCGACGGCGCGGTCATCTCCGACGACGCGTTCCTGTTGCGCTACTTCGGCGAGCGGCGCGAGCTCGACCGAATCGTCCTCGTCAATCTCGGCAAGCGGTGCCACGCGTATCCGCTGGCGGAGCCGCTCGCGGCCCCGCCATCGAACATGCTCTGGCGACCGATGTGGTCCTCGGAAGACCCGGTGTACGGGGGCTCCGGAACGCCGTCCGTCGACAGCGATGATGGCGGCTGGTGGCTGCCGGCCAACTCAACGGTGCTGCTGCGTCCGGTGCCGCGCGAGGGCGCGCCGCCCGCGCCTCGTCAGGCAGGCACCGAGAAGGAGGCACGCGCACAATGGAAAGCCCGCTATGAGACGACTGCTCGATAGGATCGCGCGACCCCTCGCGCTGCAACGGGGCACCGACGACGGCGCAGAGGCGCTCGTCAACGCCGAGTGGCTCGTGACGAACGGCTTGGGCGGCTACGCCTCGGGCACCGTCGCCGCGGTCAACACGCGACGTTATCACGGGCTGCTCGTCGCCGCCCTCCCCAATCCGGTCGGTCGGTTGGTGATGCTCAACCATCTCACCGAGCGCGTCTGCGTCGCCGGCGCTGAGCCGAGCGCGCTGGGCGGGGAGGAGCGCGTCGCCGGTCGGCTCGACGCCGAGGTCGCGCGCCGACTCGCGGCCTTCCGTCTCGAGGCCGGGCTTCCCGTCTGGGAGTACGAGTGGAGTGGCATTCGCATCGAGAAGCGCGTGTTCATGCCACACAAGCAGAACACAGTCTACGTGCGCTACTGCCTAACGAACGGCGACGGCCCGGTGCGGCTCGAGCTTCACCCGTCACTCCACTTCCGACCGTACGAATCGCCGGTGAACGTGCGGATCAGCACGCGCTACTCGCTGTCGCAGTCCGCGGGCCTCTACATCTTCGACGCCGGCGACCCGCAGCTTCCGCCTCTTCGCATGCGCATCGAGGGCGCGAGCGCGTCGTTCGTGCACGAGGAGCGCGTCACGAGCGAGTTTCTCTACCCGGTGGAGGAGGCGCGTGGGTACGAGTTCCGCGGCACGCTCTGGGCACCGGGACATTTCGACATCGAGCTCTCACCCGACACCCCGGTCACTCTCGTCGCGTCGGCAGAGTCCGAGCAGGTGATGGCGGCGGTGCCGCCGGGGGACGCCCTTGCCTATGAGGAGGAGCGGCGCCGCCGGCTGCTCGACTCCGCGATCGCCACGCATCCCGAGACGGCGGACGAAGCGGCCGCGGAGCTCGTGCTCGCCGCCGATCAGTTCATCTTCACACCGGCTGGGCGCATCGTCGACACGACACGCGCTGCTGCCACGGGCGACGAGATCCGCTCCGTCATCGCGGGCTACCACTGGTTCACCGACTGGGGACGAGACACGATGATCAGCCTCGAGGGGCTGACGCTCGTGACGGGGCGTCACCGCGAGGCAGGGTTCATCCTCCGCACGTTCGAGCATTACGTACGCGATGGGCTCATCCCGAACATGTTCCCCGATGGCAGCAATGAGGGATTGTACCACACCGCCGACGCGACGCTCTGGTTCTTCCACGCGCTCCATCGGTACGTCGAGTTCACCGACGACCGTCGGACGCTCGTCAGGGCGCTGCCCACGCTGCAGGGAATCGTCGAGCACCATCTGAAGGGGACGAAATTCGGTATCCGCGTAGACCCCGCGGACGGCCTGCTCGTGCAGGGCGCCGAGGGCTATCAGCTCACATGGATGGACGCCAAGGTCGACGGCTGGGTCGTGACACCGCGCCGTGGCAAGGCAGTCGAGATCAACGCTCTCTGGTATAACGCGCTCCGTCTCCTCGCGACGTGGCTCGGCGAAGAGCGAAAAAACGATGGCTTCACGAGCCGTGTCGCCGACGAGGCCGAGCGCGTGCGCGAGTCATTCAACAAGCGCTTCTGGAGCGACGAGCTGGGCTACCTCTTCGATGTGATAGACGGCGAGCAGGGCGACGCGCGCCACTGCCGTCCCAATCAGATTTTTGCGATCTCGCTCGATCATCCCGTACTCGATCGAACGCGGTGGGAGGCCGTGCTGGACGTTGTCGAGAAGCATTTGCTCACACCGGTCGGTCTTCGCTCACTCGCGCCAGACGATCCCGACTTCAAGTCGCGCTACTATGGCGACCTGCGCGCGCGGGACGCGGCCTATCATCAGGGCACTGTCTGGGCGTGGCTGATTGGACCTTGGGTCGACGCATGGCTCAAGGTCCATCCAGGCGATGCCGCCGGCGCTCGGCGCTTCCTCGACGGCTGCATCGCGGCGCTGGACGACTTCGGGCTCGGCACCATCGGTGAGATCTTCGACGCCGTCGAGCCGTACACGCCTCGTGGATGCATCGCCCAGGCGTGGAGCGTCGCCGAGGTGCTGCGCTGCTGGGTCAAGACGGCCGGCGCGCCGCGCGCGCCGCGCGCCGTCGAGCCCGCGCTCGAGGATGAGGAGGTTGGCGCGTCCCGTTAGGCGTC
>JAJKIR010000121.1 GCA_021154325.1 Gemmatimonas sp. | reverse complement strand
TTCGTCTCCTTCACGAGCGCACCGTCCTTCAGCTCGCGAATGGCCTGATAGGTACCGGCAACAATACGCTCACCCTCCTTCAGACCGCTGAGCACCTCGAAATGCTTCTCGCCCGTGATGCCGCGCCTGACCTGCTTGAAGGTGACCTTGTTGTCGCTCCCCACCACGAAGACCCCCTCGACGTCCTTCTTTCCGACTTCCTTCTTCGGCTTTGGCTTGCCGAGTCCGATCGCGGTGTCGCCCGACTGCAGCGTCTCGTTCTCGCGAACGGTGAGCGCGATGATCGGAATCGACAGCACGTTGCGCCTGGAGTCCGTCACGATCTTCGCCGTCGCCGAGAAGTCCGGACGCGTCTCCGGCGGCACGTCCAGCAGCTGAATGGTGACCTCGTAGTCCACCGCCTGGTCGCCATTGGCCTGCGTAGCCGTCGCCGATTTCACGGCACTGTTCGAGATCTTCGTCACCCGGCCGCGGAACGTCGTGTCGGGGAATGCATCGATCTGCACCAGCGCCGAATCGCCCACCTGAATGCGCGCGACATCGGTCTCGTCGACCTTTACCTTGGTCTCGAGCACGGACATGTCGCTGATCGTGAGCAGCGTCGCGGCGTCCTTGTTGAGCGTTCCCATGATCGCCGTCTCACCGCCCTCGACGTTGAGACGCGTCACACGTCCTGCCATGGGCGCGTAGATCGTCGTCTTGCCGAGCGCACTCTTCACCTGCGCGAGTTGAGCGACGTTCTGATCGACGAGATGCTGCTGCGATTCCAGTACCGCCTGATCGACGTCCACTGTCGTGCGCAGCTGCTCGAGCTGCTCGTCGGAGATCAGCTGCGGGTTCGCCTTCTTGATCTCGAGCGACCGCTCGTAGCTCTTCTGGGCCTGGAGCAAACTCGCCCTGGCCTGAGCCGCCGCGGCCTTCGCCGCCGACAGGGCGGCTTCCGCGCGCTGCACGTTCGCCTGCGCCTCTTGCGGATCGATCTGGAGAAGGAACTGACCCTTGCTCACCATCTGGCCTTCCTTCACGTCCAGCCTGACGATCTTGCCCGTGATGTCGGAGCTGAGATCGACTTTGGTCTGTGGCGTGACGTTGCCGCTCGCCGTCACCGACGCGATCAGATCACGTCGCTGCACTGGCTCGATGCGAACATTCGTTGCCTTGTTCCCGCTCCGCATCGCCGTGAGGACGATGATCGCGGTGATCGCGATGAGTGCCGCGCCGGCAACCGACCACTTGGTTTTCTTGCTCATGGATGAGCCCCTGTCGCTCAACGGAGGGGACGCCCGACCGCGGCTTCCAGCGCGGCGTACGCCCGATGATAGTCGTAAATGGCGTTGATTCGATCGACCTGCGCCTGCACGAACGCGCCGCTGGACGTCGTGACGTCGAGGAACGTCGCGGCGCCGACACGGTACCGCTCCTGCGCGTACGTCAACTCCTCACGCGCCTTCTGCGCATTCACTTCCTGGAGCTCGACGGTGCGCGCCGCCGTGACGAGGTTCAGGTAGCTCTGCGTAACGTCCGCGGTCATCTGAAGCTCGCGCGACCGCACATTCAGCCGCGCGTTGTCGCGATCTACCTGCGCCTGCTGCACACGCTGCTCGCGGTTGAAATTGTCGAAAATCGGAATCGTGAGCGTGGCCGAGAGCTGGAGCGGCGAGCGCTGGAACTTGAATGGAAACGCGCTGTTCTCGGTGCGGATTGAGCTGATCTGCGACGAGGTGAGGGGCGCAAACCTCGATGGACAGCCCAGGCTCGTCATGTTGAGCGCGGTACGGATTGAGTCCTGGGACATGCAGCTGGCAAACCGACCTTCGTTCTGCGCGATCGCCTGCTGCACGGGGAAGTCACCGTTCGTGTACTGGAACGAGGTGCCGCTCCATCCAGTCGACAGAGTCAGCGTCGGCGTGTAGCTGGACTGCGCGACACGGACGTTCAACCCCGCTGCCTTCTCGCGCTCACGCAACGCACGCACCGCGGGGTTCACGCCACGCGCGAGATCCAGCACGGAATCGAGGGTGAATCGTGGGGTGGCGACCGCGAACGTCGTCGTCAGCTTCGCGTCCCGCTCCGGCTGCACACCCATCTGCTGGAAGAGCCGGACCTTCTCGACCGCCGTCAGGTTGTGCTGCGTGAGCGCCGCCACTTCGGCCTGCCCGAGCGTCACCTCGGCGCGACGAACCGCGAGAATGTTGTCCGCCCCCACCGCCACGCGCGCTTTCGCGAGCTCGAGGTTCGCACGCTGCACCTGCACGAGCGTGTCCTGGAGATTGGCGTTCGCTTCGGCGCGCAGCGCCGTGATGTACTGCTGGGTGACGTTCGACCGGAGCGTCTCGGCGGCGCCGGTGATGTCCGCGTCTGCCGCCGTCCGATTGGCTCTCGCCGCCCGCGGTTGCACGAGCGTACCAGCATTGAGGCGATAGTTCAGGCCGAGAAAGTACTGCGACTGCAGCTGATCGGAACCGACGGCAAGCGAGCCGCCGTTCACGAAAATGTCGCCGCCCTGCTGGTATCCGGAGTAGAACTGGGCATTCGATGACGGAAGCAGCGCTCCGTACGCCTGCCGCACCTGCGCGTCGGCGCTCCTCCGCTCATTCGCCGTCGTAAGGAATATCGGGTTGTTCTGCCTCGCGAGCGCGATGGCCTCGTCGAGCGTGAGCGTTGCCGCGGACTGCGAGGGGGAGGACGTGGTGCTGGGCGCCTGCGCCAGAAGAGCAAATGGCGTGATGGCGCCGAGCAGCGCCGAAAGGGCGACTGGCTTCAGCAAACGCATTGTCGGTGGGTCCTGTGGCTGGAAGTCTGCGGGCAGTACGGGAGGCGTGTGAGACCGGTTTCAGGGATTTCTCGGCTCACTGGGCGACAAAAAATACCGGGCCGTGGCAAAGGACCCGGAACGTTAGGCGCAGCGCTGAATCTAACGCGGCGACTCGTCTCTTTGCGCGATTATTCCGCGCTCGGGGATCGCTGCTCTGAGGACGCGTCCGCCAGCATCGATCCAGAACTCCCGGCGCGCGAAACCAGGCGCCGTGAGGACGAGATGCGTGCCCGCGACCGAGGCGCCGCCGATGTCCACCGAGCTCGCCCCAAGGCTCTGCAACGTCGCGACTGCCTGAACTCCAGTTCGCGGTGCGAGGACGGTGATGGATCCCGAGCGACGGCCGCCGATCGTCAGGAAGTAAAGCTGATGAACGACGTCGTCGTCGAGCACGACCACGCCCGCGGGAACGACGTATTCGCGGGTGGACTCTCCTTCGCGGGTGCGAAGCATGGAGCTGAAGCGCCCTGGGCGCGCCCGAGCCTGCAGACGGGCCGTCGGATCGCTTCCGCCCTGCACCGACACATCATACGAGATCGGTCCACCGAGCGAGTCGCAGGTGAGGGTGGGGATTATTCTGCGATCGCCGAGAACGACCTGAGCCGTTGCCCTGTACGCTTCGGCGGAGCCACGCGCCGACTGGGAGATGCGGAACGACTCCCGGCCCACCGGCGCCCCACTACGAGAGATGAGAAAAGTCCCCTCGTCGAGGGTGCGGCTCGGAGCCTGCGCACCAGTCGTCGACAAGGGGGCTACCGCGCTCGCGAGCAGCGCTGCCTGGGTAACCACGAGGGAGCCAAGTCTCATCCGCGTCATGCTACCCATGCGTCCGGTTGGGGTTCCTAACTTCAGCCAGAGTCTGGCGGCGGCGCGATGAACACACGCTCTCGAATCCGGCTCCGAAGGCGTTCGTAGATCCGTTCTCCCTTGGCCGCAGAGGCGAGGCGCGGCCGGCCGATGGATCCGGGACTGCCCTTTGGAACGCGCAACCAGCCCCGGCGGTATCGGCGTAGCTCATCGCGAGACATCATATAATCTTGAGCGAGGTCGGCCGCCACTAGTTCCGGCGCGAGGTGGAGGAGGAGGGACGTGTCGACCTCATCGCCATGCATCGGTTCCGATTGCGCCTCAAGGAGATCGCTGAAATCCACCTCGAAGATGTCCACGACCCTGATCCTCGCGCCCGACGTTACAACCGTGGACAGCGCCTCGAGGTGGGGGTCGTGCTCGTGCGCGGTGAGGAGAACGAACTCCCGTATCCCATTGGCCTCCCACGAGTCGATCAGATCGTTGAGCATTCGGTGCAGGGTCTTTCGCCGGAGAGACGCGTTCCCGGGAAATCCACGCTCCGTGGCCACGTTCACCCCATACTCGAGCGTTGGCGCGCGGAGAATCCGGAACTCGGACGAGAAGTCGTCCGCGAGGTGCTCGACGATGATCGTATCGCACCCGAGCGGCATGTGTGGTCCATGCTGCTCACAGGTGCCGACAGGTACAATCAACCGCGGATCCTCGGCCAAGCGGCGCGCAACCTCCGCAGGGCGAAGCTCTTTGAGGCGCCACGGTTTGAGCGCCGTTCGCGCCTCGGGCGCGGGGAGAGGTTGAGTCATTCGCGATGATCGGGCGGTAAACGGAGCGGTCGAGATCCTGGCGATCCGAGAGGTACCGATTGCCGGCGCTGCCTGGGCGACGACAGTGGCCATCGCGGTGCTCGCCGCCAGCCGCTGGCTCGATACGCCGACGGTACAGTACCTGGTCACGTGGGCGGTTGCTACCATCGCCGCGGGGATCTTTACCGTCTGGCTCCGCGGGGCGCGGCGCCGCTGGGCGGTGCTGTGCGTGGGAATGCTCGCCATCGGTCTCGTGTTCGCTGCTCGTGCCCAGCGCGAGCTTGCCGGCATCACCACTCACTGGGCTGACTGGCAAACGTCTCAGGCGCGCGCCGGGCTCGACGCACTTGGCCAGTCGCTTGCTGACGCCGAGCGCCGCCTTACTAGCGACGCTACGACGGCCCTCCGTAGCTCCCTGGACCGGGAAACCGCATTCGCGCAGCTGCAGTCGCTGGTCGGGGGGCCGGACGAGCGTGGCGTCATCGTCTACCGGGGCGACAGCGCGTTCGCGTGGGCCGGACGCTTTCGCGCCGCTCCGGACACGATGGTCGCGGACGCGGGTGTATCCGCATCGGATTTCTATTTGACGCTGTACGTGACGGCGCGGCAGGGCAGTGATCGCGCGGTGGCGACGATACTCCTGTCGGCGGCGGCGCCGGCGGACCGGTTGTCGCGTCCGCTGTCGCGCCGTATCGCGCGTGCAGCTCGTCTGGACGACTTCACCTTTGCCGCACCCGGCTCGATGAATGGGCCGGGACCGCTCCTGCACTTTGCGCACGATGGACGACCACTGCTCGACGCACGGGCCGCTCCCCTGGAGTCGGGCGAGGTGCTCCAGCGGCTGCGTGAGCGTCTCCGGATCGACGTAGGCCTCATCCTCGCCGCTGCGCTTGCATGCTTCATCATCGCCGCGTGGCGCGAGAGCCGAGCGGTGCTGCCACGACTCATCGCGTTAGGCGTGGTGCTGGCGTGCGTCGCGCTCGTTCCCTTGAACGAGTACTCCAACTTTACGCGCCTCTTCGACCCCAGCGTCTACTTCACGAGCATCGCCGGCGCGCTCACGGCGAGCGCCGGTGCCCTCGGCCTAACGAGTGCGATCGTCCTGCTCGCGCTGCTCACCCTTTTGCGGCGCGGCCGTCGGCCCACGCGCCTCACCGCCGCGGCAATCGTGCTGCTCGTCGCCGGTCTTGGGCCGTTCCTGCTGCGGGACCTCGCGCGCGGCATCCGGCCGCCCAGCTACGGTGTGAGCGCTGCGCTCTGGCTCATCTGGCAGATTCCGCTCTTTCTCGCCGCCGTGTCGGTGTTGCTCGCCGGCGCGGGCGCCGGCGGTGTGCTCGTCGGGCGCGCGCGCGGGGCGCCAGCATGGAGCGGTTCCGTCGTCGCCGCCGTCGCCGCCATCGTCGCGCCGATTGTCTGGCACGCGCCTGGTCAGTGGCCGTGGTGGTACACATTCCTGTGGATCGGCGCCATCGGCGCTCTCGCGCTCAGTCGCCAGACACGGTTTCTGGTCGTGAACTCGGCGATCGTCGCTGCACTTGGCGCCGCCACACTCGTCTGGGGACGCACGGCGCGCGGGCGGGTAGAGCTTGCGGAGCATGACCTGGCGAGCCTGAGCGAGCCCGATCCGCAGGGGGCGACGCGGTCGCTCCTCGATCGGTTTGCCGCATCGCTCGAGAACGATCCCGCCCCCACGACGCGGGCGGCGCTTCTCCAGCACTACGTGAGCTCCGCGCTTGCCGCCGCCGATCTCCCCACGGCGCTCTTCGCCGTGTCCTCGGCCGGCTCCCCACTCGCCTCCCTTACCACGGCAAATTTCGGCGTGCCGGCGGACGCCGTTAGGCAGGCGGTCAACGACGCGCTTCGCGAGCGGCGTCCAGTGCTGAGGACCATCGCCGCGGATCCGGCGATGGAGTTGCTCCTCGCCGTGCCGGCCGCGAATGGGACTGATACGGCGGCGGCGACGGTCGTTGTCGTCGCACCGAAGACGCGACTCATTCGCGCCGATCCCTTCAATGCGCTGCGTGGTCTCGAGGTGGAGCCTGAGGGCGTGCCGCCGTACAGCCTGCAGCTCTCACCGCTCGATGCCACGCGCTCGGATCTGCCCACGGCCGGCGAGGCGCGCTGGCGGCGCCGGGAGAGCGCGCTGCATGGCGATTGGCTCGTTCGGGCGGGGAGCAGTGTCGCGCGAGCGCACGTCGAGGTGGAGCTGCGCGAGCCCGGCGCACTCGTCGAGCGCGGAACGCTGATCGTTCTACTCGACCTCGCCATCGTCGGCCTGCTCTGGATTCTCAGCGTCGTTGCCGACGGTGGCTTCGTGCGCTGGCTGCGCGCGCGACGACGAACGTGGGCGCGGAGCTATCGACTGCGCCTAACGATCGCGCTCTTCGCATTCTTCGTGCTGCCGGCGCTGGCGTTCGCGGTGTGGTCGTATCAGCGCCTGTCGAGCGAAGCGATCGGTGCGCGCGATGTTCTCGTGCGTGAGACGCTGCGCTCCGTTGCCCCGATTACCGGAGATTCTAGCTGGTTGCCCGCGGAGGCGAATCGGCTGAAGACGCCGCTCCTCGCTTATGAAGCGGGCGAGCTACGGGGCGCCAGCGATCCGCTCCTCACCAGCCTCGCACCAGCCGGCCGCTTTCTGCGCGACGACGTCGAGCGACTCCTCGTTATCGGCGACGAAGAGTCTGTGAGCCGGCTGATGGACGTCGGCGCGGCGGCAACGCTCTTCGGATTTCGATCCCTCGACCGGCCGGGGCTCCCGGATCTGGTGCTGGCCGCTCCCGCGGGTCCGGAGGAGATGACCGTCGGCCTCGGACGAGACGACTTGAGCATTTTCGTACTATTCGCAACGGCTGTCGGCGCGGTGGGGGCCCTCTGGCTGAGCGGCATCGCCGCGCGGCAGCTCGCGCGTCCCATTGGAAGTCTGCGTACGGCGGCGCTGGCACTCGCTGGTGGAGAGCGTTTGCCGCCGCTCGACGCCGAGCCGACGGCGGAGTTTCGTCCTGTCTTCGCGGCCTTTCGGCGCATGGCGTCGGACCTCAACGCCAGCCGCTCGGCGCTCGAGGAGACCCAACGGCGCCTCGCGGCCATCCTGCGCAACGTGGCGAGCGGCGTCATCGCGCTCGATCGGAGCGGTCGCGTCGTCCTCGCCAACCCACGCGCGGACGATCTGCTCGGCGCCGCACTGCCTCCCGGCGTATCGCTGGCGGCGGTCGCGCCGGCGGAGCTGATGGAGGCGGTCGCGCGCGTGTGGTCTGGCGGCGATGACGACGTCGAGCTCGAGCTGCGGGGGCGCGGGGGCGAGCAGGAGCTTCGTGTGCGGTTGACGCCGATTGCGGACGCGCTTGTCATCACGCTCGACGACGTGACCGAGGTCGCGCGGGCGCAGCGCGTCCTGGCGTGGGGCGAGATGGCGCGCCAGATCGCCCACGAGATCAAGAATCCGCTCACGCCGATCCGACTTGGTGTGCAGCATCTGCGGCGCGCGCGCGCGGACCACCGTGTCGACTTCGATCGCGTCCTCGAGCAGAACGTGAACCGCATCCTGGCCGAGATCGACCGGCTCGACGAGATCGCGCGGGCGTTCAGCCGCTACGGCTCCGCGCCTAACGAGCGTCCCCGCGCCGTCGCCACCGACGTCGCCGCCGTCGTCCGCGACGTGGTTGCGCTGGAATCCATGGCGGAGGGGAGCGGGGCTCAGGACACGCTTCACTGGCGCGTCGACGGCGCGGACTCGCGCGTGACCGCGCTGGCCTCCGGCGACGAGCTTCGTGAAGTGCTCCTCAACGTCTTCGAGAATGCGCGCCTCGCCGGCGCGCGCGAGGTCGTCATCTCACTCGGCGAGGATGGTCGTCCCGATGCGACCACCGAGGCGGAGCCACGCGTGGCGATCGTCGTCCAGGACGACGGCCACGGCATTCCCGCCGATGTACTGCCGCGCATCTTCGAGCCGCACTTCTCGACTCGAACGAGCGGCAGCGGTCTCGGGCTCGCGATCAGCCGGCAGATCATCGACTCCTGGGGCGGTGCGATCTCGGTGGCGAGCGATGCCGGTCGGGGCACCACCGTGCGCATCCTCCTGAGACCGGCCGAGGGCGACGCCGCTACTCGGTGAGGCTGCCCTCGCTGGCACCCACGCCGAGCATGCGCACCGTTTTGATGTTCACGAACTCGCGGAGTCCGAAGGCGCTCAGCTCGCGCCCGTAGCCGCTCGCCTTCACGCCGCCGAAGGGAAATCGCGGATCGGACGCCACCATGCCGTTGATGAAGACGCTCCCCGCCTCGAGCTCCTCGGCGAATCGACGCGCCTCGGCGCCCTCGGTGGTCCAGGCGCTCGCGCCGAGGCCGAATCGTGTCGCGTTGGCGAGGCGGATCGCATCGTCGACGTCGCGAGCGCGCAGCAGCGTCGCCATCGGTCCGAAGGTCTCGTCGTGATATGCCGGCGCGTTCTCCGGTACGTCCACGAGCACTGTGGGCTCGTAATAGAAGCCCTCACCTGAGCGTGACTTGCCACCGGCGAGCAGGCGGGCCCCAGCGCGCACCGACTCGCGCACCTGCTTGTCGAGATCGTCGCGGATCTGCGGCGTGGCGAGCGGGCCGACGTCAGTGCGCTCGTCCATCGGGTCGCCGACGACGAGCGCCTTCGTCTGCCTCACGAAGACGTCGCAGAACTCCTCGAAGATGCGGTCGTGGACGATGAACCGCTTCGCGGCGATGCACGATTGTCCGTTGTTGATCATTCGCGCTTTCACGGCGACCGTGGCGGCACGCTCGAGCTCCGCGCTCGGCATGACGACGAAGGGATCGCTGCCTCCGAGCTCGAGCACGGTCTTCTTGATCTTCTCACCCGCGCGCGCGGCAACCTGGCTACCGGCGTGCTCGCTTCCCGTGAGTGTCGCTGCCGCCACGCGATCGTCGTCGAGGAGCGCTGGAATCGCGTCCGAGCCGACAAGGAGTGTTTGAAACACGCCGATAGGCGCGCCTGCCTCGCGGAAGACCTCCTCGAGGGCGAGCGCGCACTGCGGGACGTTCGACGCATGCTTGAGCAGTCCAACGTTGCCGGCGCAGAGCGCGGGCGCCGCGAAGCGGATCACCTGCCAGAATGGAAAATTCCACGGCATGATCGCGAGCACGACACCGAGCGGCTGGAACGCGACGTAGCCGGTTTCGCCCTTGACGTCCACCAACTCGTTCGCGAGAAAGCTCTCCGCGTGCTCGGCGTAGTACCGACAACCCGTGGCACACTTCGCCGCTTCCTCGACGGCGGACTTGTACGTCTTCCCCATCTCGAGCGTCATGAGGCGGCCGTACTCGTTCTTGCGCTGCTCGAGGATATCGCCGGCGCGCCGCACGATGGCCGCGCGCGCGGCGACGGGTACGCGGCGCCAGCTGCGACGCGCCTCGTCGGCGCGGGCCAGCTTCGCCTCGATGTCCCGCGGTGCCAGCGGGGCGAACTCACGCACCCGCTCGCCGGTCGCTGGATTCACCGTCTGAATTGCCATCCTCGTTAGGCTCCCTCGTCCGTCCACACAACGGACGTCTCTCCCGCGATCAGCCGACGCCACCAGGGCGCGCGGTGCTCACGCTCGAAGAACGACTGCACCGACTCGCGCCACGCCACCTGCATGGCGATCGCGTCGGGGAAGCGCGCGTCCGGATCCGGCGACAAGCCGCGTCCCAGCCACTCGGCGACCTCGCTCGGATACGCGCTCAGATCGATGTCGCCGCGCAACTCCCGTGCGAGAATCAAACGCCCGTCGCGCTCGCCGAATGGCGCCTGACCTGTGAGCGCGAACGCGACGATCGCCGCGAGCGAGAAGCAGTCGACCGCGGCGTCCTGCTGCTCGCCGAGCAGCTGCTCGGGCGCGGCGAACGCGGGTGTGCCGCTCGTGCCGGCGCGCTCCTCGCCCGCGGCCTGGGCGATGCCGAAATCGGCGATGCGCCAGCGGCGGTAGCGATCGATCAGCACGTTCTCAGGCTTGAGGTCGCGGTGGACGATGCCGATCGCGTGCGCGGCGGCGAGGCCGCTCAGCATGAAGTCGATCTGCGGCGCGATCTCCGTGATGGCCCGCGGCCCCGCGCGCGCAACGAGCTCGGCGACCGAACCTCCTTCCGCGAGCTCCATCGTGTACCAGGAGACGTCGCCGCGACTGTCCCAGTCGTAGATCGGCACGATCGCCGGATGCGCGAGCTGCGCCGCGAGCTTCGCCTCGCGCCGAAAGCGCGACACGGCGCGCTCGTCGCGGGCGATGTGCGGATGCAGCAGCTTGAGTGCGACTTCGCGACCGAGGCTGAGGTCGCGAACGCGCCAGACAGATCCGAATGATCCCGCGCCGATGGCGGCGAGGACTTCGTAGTCATCGGCGAGCGCCCAGCGGAGACGCACCTCTTCGGACTCGTGCTCGGTGACACCGGGCTCGTCGCCCGCGAGCATGATCATCGTCCTGCTCCCGACGACGCGATCCATCGCGCGCAGCATCGACCCGACGGAGGGAAATCGCTCGGCGGGGTTCTCGCTCAGCGAGCGATCGATGACGGCGGCGACCGCTTGCGGTGTGTCGGGGCGCAGCAGCAGGATCGGCGGAATGCCAGTTGACGGCGGGAGCTCACCGGTAAGGCTGGCGAAGCACGTCGCGGCGAGCTGCCACTGATCCGACGCCGCTGTCGGCATCCACGCGTCGTCGCGCCACTCGTTAGGCACCGGGAGGAAGCGGAAGTCCGGGCGCACGTCGCTCGGGATCTCATCGCGCGGGATCGCCCACTCCCAGCCCATGAGCCAGAGTCGGCCCATCGGCGCCATCCAGACGACTTCGGGCGACATCGCGCCGTGGACGCCGCCCGAATCGTGGAGATAGCTGAGCGCCGAGCCGATTTCGCGCATCACGCGAAGTGTCGTCGGCGTGTCGTCGGCGCCGCCGCGCTTGAGTCGCGAGCCGAGCGTTTCACCGGCGAGCCAGCGCCGCAGATAGCCGGGACCGCGCCGGCTCTCCTTGAACGAAGCCCAGTAGTGATAGGTCGTCGGGATCGCGGGATGGTTTCGGTGCGCGAGGTGCCTCGCTTCGGCTTCGAGCCACGGAGCATGGATCGGATCCGGGGCACTCACGAGCGAGAGCGAGCGGCCAAGCGCGTCGATGATCTCCTGGTAGTGACGCGAGCGGCTCATCAAGCCTTCCGCGCCCCAGCGCCAGCCAGGCGGGAGTTCCCAGGCGCTGAGGTGCTCGGGTAATTCGTGCGTGACGTAGTAGACGTCGCGTTCGAACCGGTCAGTCATCAGCCGCTACATGCGCGACTCGGACAGCACCTTCTCCGCATGATGCGCGAACTCCGGGACGAGCGCGACATCCGGGAGCACCTCGACGTCGACCTGCTGCACGCGGTGCTTCGCGCCGTCCTCGCGGAGCGCGCTCTGAAGAGAGGGGACGTGCAGGGTGACGCTGACGACGCGCCAGAGCGTGCTCGGGCGTCGCTTCTCGCCGTCGGCGTCGAGCGTGTCCAATTGGACCACCTCTCCACTGGCCGGAATCACCAAGCTGTCGCAGTCCGCGAGCACCTGCTCACGGTCGTGACGGATGATGCGCAGGTTGAACATCTCGCGGGCAGGTTGGGGACCATTGCCGGATGGGCTGGAACCATCCGGCGGAGTGGGTGGTGAGCTCGATCCTCGCTTCGTGGAGCGTGGCATAGGGGGCTAAGCTTACTGATGGCAGAGACGCGAGACCAGTCGCCGCGGCGCCGTGTGTGCAGGCGCTGGCGGATCGAGTGAAACCGGGCGTCTTCCCGGGCGTACGAGAACCAGGATCTGTTGACCAGGAGCTCAGTCGATGTTCACGATGATCAGCATGGCTATCGCGATCGCCGTCGCGGCGATCGGCTACTTGCAGGCGAAATCTTTTGTGCAGAGCAAGCTTCGCTTCGTGGACGCCGTGCATCATTTCGCGGCGCCGCTGCTCGCCGGTGTCGCCGCCCTCCTCATCGCCACGCCGGTCGTTTGGCTGCTGCCATTGGTGGGCACGGGAACGGCGGTTCTCTTTGCCCTCGGCGTCGGCGCGGGCGTGTCGTCGGGCGCTCGCGACATCAGAAAGCGGATTGGAAGCGGATAGGGGCAGCTGTCAGTTATCAGTCCATAGTTATCAGGGAGTGTGGAACGAAGCGTTCATCCCATCAACGCTTCGTTCCGAGCTCCCTGATAACTATGGACTATGGACTGATAGCTGCTTTTTAGGGCCTATTGCTATTTTTCTAGCATATGCTACTTTCGTAGCAGAACGACCCGTTTTGGTTTGCTACGGCCACAGGAGCGAGCATGGCGCATGACGATGCGGTCCACCTCAGTCGCCGCGAGCGGCAGATCATGGATCATCTCTTCCGCGTTGGCCGTGCCACGGCGGCCGACGTGCTCGCGGAGATGCCCGATCCACCGAGCTACTCCGCTGTGCGCGCCATGCTCCGCACCCTCGAGGACAAGGGGCACGTCAGGCACGAGGAGGAAGGACGTGCCTACGTCTATCTCCCCACGACCCGGCGCGAGAGCGCGCGGCGCACGGCCCTGACGCACCTCCTGCGCACCTTCTTTGATAACTCCGCGGAGCAGGCGATGGCCGCGTTACTCGACCTCAAGGGAACGAAGCTGACTGAGGCCGAGCTGGATCGGATGGTCGAGCGCATCGAGCAAGCCAAGGAGGAGGGGCGTTAGCCATGACGAGTGTTCTGCATCTTCTCACGTCGCCCGCAGCCGTCGCCGTCCGTGTACTCCCGCTGCTCGCGGACGCAGCCATCAAGGGACTCGTAATCTTTGGCGCTGCCGCGATCGCGGTGGCGTTCTGCCGGCGCCGCTCCGCCGCGACGCGCCACGCGATCTGGGCTGGCGCTGTCGCTGCGCAGCTGTCGCTGCCCGTGCTGTCGGCGCTCCTGCCGGCGTGGCGCGTCCCGCTCGTCGAGCGGCTCGATCAACGCCTCTCGGCGCGCCTCATCGAGCAGGAGCCGATGAACATCATCGTCAGCGTCGCGCCCGGCGATGCCGTTCCGGATGACGCGGACGCCCCGGACGCTCCCGATATCGCCGACGCGCCGCCGATGCCGGATGTCGAGGTCAACGTCGAGGGCGCTGCGGCGGCTGATCTCGCGCCAGCGATCGCGGGCCGGGCGCAGGCGCGCGCCGAGGCCGCGATCGCGCGTGCAGAGGCGCGAATGGCGCGAGCCGAGGCGCGAATGGCGCGTGCACAGGCCCGCGCGGAGGCGCACGCGGCTTACCATGCGGCGATGGCGGGCGCAATGGCCGATGGCAGCGGCTTTGGCGGCGCGTATGTCGTTAGGCATTCATCCCCGTCGGTGCTCGCGCGGCTGAGCGCGGCGGTCCGGAACATGGGCGCCGGCTCGTGGCTCCGCGCCGTCGGCATCGTCTGGCTGCTTGGCGCGCTGGCGATCCTTGCCCGCTTCGTCGCCGGAACGGTGGCCGTGTCACGGCTCGCGCGCCGCAGCGAGCGCGTGGACGATGGGCTCTGGCTCTCCCTCACGCAGCGGATCGCGATGCGTCTTGGCGTCGCCCGGCCAATGACGCTCCTCCGCAGCGGCCGCTTCGACGTGCCGGTGACATGGGGCATCGTCTATCCCGTCGTGCTTTTGCCAGACGACGCGGATCAGTGGAGCGACGAACGGCGGCGCTACGTGCTCGTGCACGAGATGGCGCACGTGAAGCGGGTCGACGCGTTCACGCAGCTGGTGGCCCAGCTCACCTTGGCGGCGTTCTGGTTCAATCCGTTCGTCTGGCTCGCGGCGCATCGGATGCGCGTCGAGCGCGAGCACGCGTGCGACGACTATGTGCTGCGTGAAGGGACGCCTGCCTCGACGTACGCGGCCGATCTGCTCGCGATGGTTCGCTCGTTAGGCACGACCGGACGCGCCCAGCCTGCCTTCGCGGCGCTCGCGATGGCGCGCCCCGACGAGCTCGAGACACGCATGGAGGCCATTCTCGATCCGGCGCAGGATCGGGCGTCGCTCTCCAGTCGCTCGACGCTTGGATTGGCATTCTGCTCGCTGCTGCTGCTTGTTCCGCTGGCTGCCTTCCGTCCAATCAGCCGGCACCACGCGAGCTCGTTCGGCGACGAAATGCCCGACATGGTCACGGTTTCCACCACGCCGATGCCAGCCATGCCAGCTATGCCAGCCATTCCGGCAATTCCAGCAATACCCGCGATTCCAGCAATGCCGGCGATGCCTGCTATGCCGGCTCATCTTGCGGAGGACATGCGATCCGCGGCAACCGCGATGGAAGCCACTCGCGCGTCGCTTGCCGCTGTCGCGGCCAGTGCTTCGTCTGTCGCGGCCGATGTCGCACCAGCGGTTGCCGTCGTCGCGCCTGCGCGAGTGGCGACGTGGTCGCGCCGCGGCGAGTCGTGCAGCTCCGTCTCGCTGAACCGCACGGGCAGCACGACTTCGATTCACTCGTCCGACGACAGCGACGACACGAGCTTCCAGTACATCAGCTCGAGCGCCGGTCGCTGCATTCAGGTCGCGCTCTGGGGCAAGGTCGAGTTCAGCGACGACGAACGGGATGTGCGGAGCGTGAGTCGTGATGGCCGCCTGTACGTTCGCGAGCGACGCCCCAACGCCGACCGTGAGCTCACGGTGACCCCGGGCGACGGCGACGAGGCTCGTTACGCGTATAGCGTCGACGGCGAGCGGGCGAGCTTCGACGACGAGGGTCGCGCCTGGCTGGCCGAGCTGCTGCCGACGGTGCTTCGCGAGAGCGGATTGAACGCACGGCAACGCGTCGCCCGCATCCGGCGTGAAGGCGGCGTATCGGCCGTCCTTGCGGACATCAAGCGCACGCAGAGCACGAGTGCGAAGCGAGCCGCGTACGACGCCCTGGTGCAGGAGGGCACGCTCTCCAGCGACGACGAGGCGCGCGTCGCCCGTCAGGCGGGGACCGATCTCGCCTCGAGCGACGGCGAGCTCCGCGCGGTGCTCGAGGCGATTGGGAAGCGCGGTCACATGGCGCCGCCGATGGCCGAGGCGTTCGGCGCGGCCGTGGAGCACATGAGCTCCGACGGCGAGAAGCGCGAGCTCCTGCAGCAGTACGCGCTCAAGGGCGACCGCGACATGCTGCTCGTGTCCGCTCGTCAGGCTTCTTCGATCAGTAGCGACGGCGAGAAATCCGAGTTCCTCCGTGCGACCGCCTCGCGGTACCTCGCGGGCGACGATGAGCAACTTCGTAACGCATTCTTTTCGACGACGCAGACGATCTCGTCGGACGGGGAGAAGCACGAAGTGTTGAACGCCACGCTCCCCTACGCACAGAAGCCGGCGATTCTATTCGCGATCCTCGACGCCGCGCGGCAGATCAGCTCCGACGGCGAAAAGAGTGAGCTGCTCGTCTCGATCCTGCGCAAGCGCGTGACGATGACGCCGCAGCTCAAGGAGGCGTTCATGAAGACGACGCGCACGCTCTCGTCCGACGCCGAATATCGGCGCGTCATGGAGGCGATGCTCGAGTCCTGAGCCGCGCGCCGCGACGATTGGTGGCCTGATGCCTGACCGGGTCAGGCCGCCAGTGCTTCCCGGACCTTGCGAATGAGCGTGTCGAAGGTGAACGGCTTGTCGAGGAAGATCGCGCCGGGCTCCATCACGCTCTGGCGCAGCACCGCGTCCTCGGTGTAGCCGGACATGAAGAGCACGCGCGACGTCGGGCTCACGATGCGGAGCTTCGACGCGAGCTCACGACCCCCCATCTCCGGCATCACGAGATCCGTGAGGACGAGCGCGATCGGCTCCTGGCGCCGCTCGAGCACGCGAAGCGCCTCGGCGCCGTTCGACGCCTCGAGTACCGTGTAGCCGTTGCGCTCGAGAATGCGGCGCGCGATGCGCCGCACATTCGGCTCGTCCTCGACAAGGAGGATGCGCTCAGGGCCGCCCGCCGCGGGCGCCAGGCTGTCCCGCTCGATCTCCGCGGCGTTAGGCGCGCTGGCCACCGCCGGGAGGTAGATCTTGAACGTCGTACCGCGTTCGAGCTCACTGTACACCCACACGTAGCCGCCGGACTGCTTCACGATGCCGTACACGGTCGAGAGGCCCAATCCGGTTCCCTGACCAACCGGCTTCGTCGTGAAGAAGGGCTCGAAGATGTGGGCCTGAGTGGCCTTGTCCATGCCGCGACCGGTGTCGGTCACGGTGAGGAGCACGTACGGCCCGGGCGTCATGTTGACGTGGGTCGGACCCATGCCCTCGCCGAGCGTGACGTTCGACGTCGCAATCGCGATGCGGCCGCCGCGCGGCATCGCGTCGCGCGCGTTGACGACGAGGTTCACGATCACCTGCTCGAGCTGTCCCGCGTCTGCGTTCACGAGCGCGAGCTGCTGGTCGAAGCGGGTAACGAGCTGGATGTCCTCGCGCAGCAGGCGGCGGAGCATCTTCTCGAGATCGCCGGTGAGCACGTTGAGGTCGAGGACCTGCGGCTGCAGGACCTGACGCCGGCTGAACGCGAGGAGCTGGCGCGTGAGGCTCGAGGCACGATTCGCGGCGTTGAGTATTTCCTGAACGTCGGCGCCGTGCGGACTCTCCCGTGGCAGGTCGGCCATCACCATCGCGCCGTAGCTGGTGATGACGGTGAGGAGATTGTTGAAGTCGTGGGCGATGCCGCCGGCGAGCTGCCCGACCGCTTCCATCTTCTGTGCCTGCTGGAGCTGCGCCTCGAGTCCACGGCGCTCCGTCGTCTCGGCGACGAACATGCCGACGCCCATCGGTGGCCCATCGCCCACCGTGACGGGAAAGAAGCTGGCGCGCAGCTGTCGCTCCGCGGCGCCCTTCGCTGATCCCGCGCGCAACAGCTCGACGTCGACCACCGGTGTGCGGTCCTCGAGCACGCGCCGCAGCATCCGCTCCCGTTCCTCACCGAGCTCCGGCTGCAGCTCCCGCGCGGAGCGCCCGACGTGGTCGGCCGCGGGAGCGCCGTTGAGGCGCGCGAGGGCGTCGTTGACGCGCAGGTACCGGAGGTCGCGGTCCAGCAGCGCGAAACCGATTGGCGCGCTGTCGAGCACGACGTCGAGCAGCTTGAAGGTATCTTCGCGCGCCTTGGCGGCTGCTTCGATGCGGGCGGCCATGGCGTCGAAGGAGGCGGCGAGCCGGCCCAATTCGTTAGGCGCCGATACCGACACCTGGGCGCGGCGCGAGTAGTCGCCGTCGGCGATGCCGGCGGCCGCCCGCGAGATCTCGTCGAGTGGCTTGGTGATCGATCGGCTCAATGCCCAGGCGGCGATGGCGCCGAGGACGATCATCAACACGGCTAGGAGGCTCGCCCCATAGAGAAACTGCCGCGCTGGCGCGATCGCCATGCGCCGCGGGATCTGGATCACGACCATCCACGGCGTCGACGGGATTGCGTCCGCGGCGGCAACGTGCTTGGAGCCGGCGGGAGCATACTCGAATGGCGAGTCGAACCGCTCGGGCCATGGCGGTGCGGGAACGGTATGCGCCAGGTCCGTCCAGACCGTTCCGTCCATGTTGCCGAGGAGGAACGACGCCCCGGATCCGACCAGGTCGCGGATGAACTGTAGCGATTGTCCGTTGGAGAGCCGCCGCGTTTCCACGACGTAGCCCAGCGTATCGCGGCCTGCCGTAATAGGCGCTGCGACGTCGTAGACGACGGTGTCGTGGTCGAGTCGGAGCGGTCCGATCCAGGCGCGCATTGGCGGCATTATCGCAGGCGCTTCCCGCGAGGCCGGGACGGAGGGTGGTACGTCCCCTCCGAATAGAGCGTAGCGCAGCCGCTTGTCGCGCGACCAGAGCGACCGCTGGACCACCTGCGGTGTTCGCGCGAGGTCGGCAGAGAGCGTGCGTTGGAGCGCCGCCCGGCCCTCCGCGCTCTCTCGGCGCAGATAGCGTAGCAGTGACGAGTCCGAGGCTAGCAGGTGCACGCCGCGCCTGATGTTGAGCGAGGATTCGTGGAGCATGCCACCGACCTGCTGCGCCGCGTTCGCCACGCGCTGACCAGTGGCGGTGAGCATCGCGTCGCGCACCTGCTTGTAGCCGAGGCCGGACAGCACGGCGACGACGACGAAGACGAGGGCGGAGATCAGGAGGGGCAGCTTCCGGCGAAGCGGCAGCTGCGGGAGCGGGAACGGCACGTAGGAAGCGTGTGGCAGCGTGGCGGCTGATTCTCGGACCTCTGAACGACTGCCGAGTGCCGGGCGAGTCACGGGCTGTTACGGTCATCGGCTGCGGAAAGGATACAGCGGGGTGAAAATCGGTTCGGGTCGCGGAAAGGCTCCGTTGTAGGGTCGACCGGTGCTCGCCACGATTCGCTCCGCCGCCGTGATCGGCATCGACGCGTACGACGTCTCGGTGGAGGTGGACTGCGCGCAAGGCCTGCCGATGTTCACGGTCGTCGGACTGCCGGCTGGGGCAGTGAAGGAGAGCCGCGAACGCGTCTCAGCGGCGATCGTCAACGCGGGATTCAAGCTGCCCGCCCGTCGCACCACGGTGAACCTGGCGCCCGCGGATCGTCGCAAGGACGGTACGGGCTTCGACCTCCCGATCGCGTTAGGCGTGCTCGTCGCCACGGGCCAGCTCAGTCCCGACAGGGTGGCGAACGTCGCGGCCGTGGGCGAGCTCGCGCTCGACGGCACCATCCGACCGGTGCGCGGCGTCCTCCCGATCGCGAGGCAGCTCGCCGGCGCGCGCGGCGTCACCCTCATCGTTCCTCCCGGCAATGTTCGGGAGGCGCAGCTCGTGAGCGAAGCTCGGCTCGCCGCACCAGCCTCGTTAGGCGAGCTCGTCCGCGACCTCCGGCACCGCTGCCTCACGTCACCGGATCCGTTGCCTAACGTGATGCCAGCCGTACTCGACGTTCCCGACCTGCGCGACGTGGTCGGGCAGGAGGCGGCGAAGCGTGCGATCGAGATTGCCGCGGCGGGCGATCATGGCCTGCTCCTCGTCGGCCCACCGGGGGCCGGCAAGACGATGCTCGCGCGCTGCATGCCGGCGCTCCTCCCGGCGCTCAGCGAAACCGAAGCGCTCGAGGTGCTCGCGGTCCACTCGGTGGCCGGTCTACTCCAGCCGGAGTGCGCGCCAGCGCCGCTGCGGCCATTTCGCGCGCCGCATCACACGATCTCCACGGCGGGCCTCGTCGGCGGCGGCTCCCCAGCGCGACCTGGCGAGGTCTCGCTTGCGCACCTGGGCGTGCTCTTTCTCGACGAGATGTTGGAGTTCCCCCGGCACACACTGGACGCGATGCGTCAGCCGCTCGAGGACGGCCACGTCGTCATCGCCCGCGCGGCGGGGAGCGTGCGATATCCGGCGCGTTTCACGCTCCTCGGTGCCATGAATCCGTGTCCTTGCGGACGCGCGGGCGATCCGTCGCAGCGATGCACCTGCGCAAGCGCCGACGTGCTGCGCTATCGATTGCGGCTTTCGGGGCCGCTGATGGACCGCATCGATCTCAACGTGACTGTCAAAGCTGTTCCGGTGCGTCAGCTCGCCTCGCCGGAGCAGAGCGAGGTTTCCGCCGCCGTTCGAGTACGCGTCGAGCACGCGCGCGCCCGTCAGCGGGAACGCTACATATCTCTTGGCTGGCCCCAGGCGAACGGCCGTGCGCCAGGCCGGTGGCTGCAGTCATCCACACCAATCGAGCCCGATGCGCGCGAGCTGCTCGCGACCGCCGCCGAGCGAATCGGGCTCTCGGCGCGCGCGTTTCATCGGGTGCTGCGCGTGGCGCGCACCATCGCGGATCTGAGCGAAGACGATGTCACACGCGCGGTGCACGTAGCCGAAGCGCTGCGCTTCCGTCCGATGTCGTCGCGTCACGCACCAGATCAGGACTTCTCGTTCGTTGAGTGAATGGAGCGCTGTGACCCAAGGCTCAGCCATCTGGAGCGTTTAGGTCGCGCGCACGCGCTCGAGCGCGAAGAGAATCGGCGGCGGCGGTCGGGAGCTGGACTCGAAAGATTGCGCCTCCCCCCTTCTGGTTCTCCGCCTGCACGCTACCGTAGTGTCCTTCGACGATCGTTCGCACGATGGCGAGGCCCATCCCGAGCCCTTGCTTCTTCGTGGAGAAGAATGGCTCGAAGGCGCGAAGCTGCGCCTCGGGTGAGAGGCCTGGCCCCGTGTCGCGCACGAAGATCTCCACCTCTTCCGCGGTTCCCATCGAGGTTCCCAAGACGACTTCTCGAGCGTCGAGCGAGGCCTGAACTGCGTCGATGGCATTGAGGGCAAGATTCAGCACGACCTGCTGAAGCTGCACTGGGTCCCCG
>JAJKIR010000120.1 GCA_021154325.1 Gemmatimonas sp. | reverse complement strand
TGTCGCTTCCGATCTTCGATGGCTTCCGCCGCGAGGGCAGGATTCAGGAGCAGGAGGCCGTGACGCGCGAGCTCGACGTGCGGCGCCGCGATCTGGAGCAGCAGGCGTCGATAGACGTCCGTGGCGCGCTCCTCGATCTTGCCGCCACTCGCGAAGCCATCACGGCATCGCGCGAGCGGCTGCGTCTCGCCGAGCAGGAGGTGGAGCAGGCGCGCGAGCGCTTCCGCGCTGGCGTCGCCGGCAACGCCGACGTGGTCACGGCCGCACTCACCCTCAACGCCGCGCGGAGTCAATACGTGGACGTATTGACAGCGCTGCAGCAGGCCCGCGTGTCGCTTGCCCGCGCCGAGGGCGCGGTCACGCAGCTTCGCTAGTTACAATACGCTCAACCTTACGATCTCTCATGGCTACTGCAATGCAACAGGACGTGTCGGAAAAGCAGATTCGTCCCGTCGAACCCACCGAACCCGCCGCCCCGTCCAAGCGCCGCTTCATCCTGCCGATCGTCGGCGTGCTCGTGCTCATCGCGCTCATCTGGGCGTTCAAGCAGTGGAGCTACGGCCGCGCGCACGAATCCACCGATGACGCCGCCGTGGACGGCCACCTCATTCCCGTGCTCGCGAAGGTGAGCGGCTACGTGCAGAAGGTGACCGTTCAGGACAACTCGCACGTCACCACCGATTCGATGCTCGTCCTCATCGACCCGAGCGAATATCAGGTGCGGCTTGCGCAGGCCGAGGCCGATCTCGCGGCCGCACAGGCGACCGCGGGCACCGGCGGCTCGACGGGACAGGCGGAGGCGCAGGTCACCGCGTCCAGGGGCCAGCACGCCGCGTTAGGCGCGGAGATCAACGCGGCGCGCGCGAACGCGCAGAAAGCGCACGCTGACCTCGAGCGGTACCGCCAGCTCGCCAACCAGCAGATCGTGTCGAAGCAGCAGCTCGATGCGGCGCAGGCGGCCGCGCAGGCGGCCGACGCCAACGTCGCCTCGCTCGAGAGCCAGGCCAGCGCGGCCGGCGCGACGGTCACGAATGCGCAGGCGGGGGTGCGCCTCGCCGAAGCGCGGCTCCAGGCAGCGCGCGCCGCGCGCGACAACGCGCAGCTGCAGCTGCTGTACACGCACGTGAACTCACCGGCGGCGGGAATCGTGTCGCGCAAGCAGGTGGAAATTGGCCAGCTCGTGCAGGCGGGGCAGCCACTGCTCACGATCGTCTCCGACACCGGCGTGTTCGTGACGGCCAACATGAAGGAGACGCAGCTGTCGGACATCTGCGTCGGCCAGCCGGTCGACATCGACGTCGACACCTACGGCGGCGCGACGGCGGAAGGCGTGGTCGAGAGCGTGGCCGCCGCGACGGGCTCCAAGTTCGCCCTTTTGCCGCCCGACAACGCGACCGGCAACTTCACGAAGGTGGTGCAGCGCGTTCCCGTTCGTATTCGCATCTCGAAGGGCCTCGGCGCCGACCGGCCGCTGCGCCCGGGAATGTCGGTGAATGTGCATGTGAACACGAAGACGTGTCCGAAGTGATTGGTGGTTGGTGGTTGGTGGTTGGTGCTCGGTGTTAGGCACTAGCCTTCATCACCAGCTACCAATCGCCAGCCACCAATCACCAGCCACCAGTTACCAGTCACCAGTCACCAAGATGGGCGACACGCTCGTTCTCACCGCGGAGCACGCCATACCGGCGGATCGCTACCGCTACAAATATCTCATCGCCATCGCCGTCACCCTGGCGGCGGTGCTCGAACTGATCGACACGTCGATCGTGAACGTCGCCATTCCCCACATGATGGGGAATCTCGGCGCGACGCTCGACGAGATCTCGTGGGTCTCCACCGGCTACATCATCGCGAACGTCATCGTCATCCCAATCTCGGGATGGCTATCAGCATATTTCGGCCGGAAGCGCTACTTCACCGGGTCGATCCTGCTCTTCGTCGTAGCGTCGTTCTTCTGCGGCGCCGCGCATTCGTTAGGCCTACTCGTCTTCTGGCGCGTTATTCAGGGAATCGGCGGTGGCGCGCTGCTCTCCACGGCGCAGACGACACTCTTCGAATCCTTCCCGCCGGAAGAGGTCGGGATTGGCCAGGCGATGTTCGGCGTCGGCGTGATGGTCGGACCGACGGTCGGGCCGACGTTAGGCGGCTGGATCGTCGACAACTACGACTGGCCCTGGATCTTCTACATCAACGTGCCGCTCGGCATTCTCGCGGCGATCATGACGGTGATCTACGTCAACGACGCCAAGCACCAGGAGCGCGCCGAGACGATCGATTATCAGGGGATCCTGCTGCTGGCCCTCTGCGTCGGCTCGCTGCAATGGATGCTCGAGCGCGGCGAGCGCTATGACTGGTTCGAGTCGCGCTTCGTGACGCTGCTTGCGGTGGTGTCGGCGGTGTCATTCGTTCTGCTGCTCTGGCGCGAGCTGACGGCGAAAGAGCCGGTGATCAACTTTCGCGTCCTGAAGAGCCGCCAGCTCGCCGCGGGAGTGAGCATTGCGGCGGTGCTCGGTCTGGCGCTCTTCGGATCCATTTTCGTTTTGCCGATCTTTCTCCAGAGCCTCCACGGCCTCACCGCGAATCAGACGGGGCTCGTCATCCTCCCGGGCGCGATCGCATCCGCTGTGACGATGGCGTTCGTCGGCAAGAACGCGAATCGGCTCGATGCACGGGCGACCGTCACGGCTGGCGCGGTGCTCTTCTTCATCTCGATGTGGAAGCTGTCTCGAATGACACTCGTGAGTGGACCCGAGGAGACCTTCTGGCCGTTGATTTTCCGCGGCGTGGGTCTCGGGCTCATCTTTGTGCCACTCACGAATGCGTCGATGGCCGAGATACGTACGCGCGAGCTCGCGCAGGGCACGGGGATGTTCAACCTCACGCGCCAGCTCGGCGGCTCGCTTGGCATCGCGATTATGGCGACGCTGCTCACGCGCTTCACCACGCAATCGAAGCAGTTGCTCACAGAGCACGTGACGACGATGGATCCGACGTCGTTGGGCCGACTCGACCAGATCACCCGGGCTATGATGGCGCGCGGGGTGAGTGCGGCTTCAGCGCGCCAGCAAGCGCTGATGATCCTCGACCGGCAGATCGGCGCGCAGGCGAGCGTGCTTGCCTTCTCGAAGATCTACGTCCTCAGCGGCATCATCCTCCTCTGCTCGCTGCCGCTGCTGTTCCTCTTCAAGACGGGGAAGGGACGCGGCGCGATGGGGCCGGTGCACTAGGATGACGGCGCGTCCGGAACCGGCGGATCGGAATGGCTGGCGGCTGATCTCACGAGCGATCCGCCGGCGCTGTCCGCGCTGCGGCGCCACGGGCGTCTGGGCGAGCTTCCTCCGCACGCGGCCAGCATGTCCCAGCTGCGGCCTCCAGTTCGACCGGGGCGAGAGCGATTACTTCTATGGTGCGTATCTGCTCAACTTCGTGGCTGCCGAGCTCGTTCCGGTGATCGTCTTCGTCGTGGCGCTCATCGCCACCTGGCCGTCGCCGCCGTGGAATTTGCTCACCGCGATCACGGTCGTTCTCGCGGTCGTTGCGCCGATCCTCCTCTATCCCACCACGAAAGCGCTCTGGCTCGCTCTCGATCTCATCTTTCGGCCGCGAGAGCGCTGACGAGTCGTTAGGCATCTCGTCGCTCCGCTCCTCAGGATGACGGCCGCCTGCCGGCCCCGGCCGTATCGCCGCGGTAAACAGTTGGTGAGCGCGGCATATCGCTTGCGTCAGACGCGGCCGGTTTGTCGGCCATTAGGCCAAGCGCGCTGGTACTGCGCGCGCGAACTTGTTATACATCGGACGTCGAACGCAGCGGCGCGAGCGTGGTGATGATGACTGTGACGATCGGCGCGTATCAGGCAGTGTACTTCGAGAACGTCGCGCAAGCAGTCGAGTACTGTCACGCGCTGGTGCCACACATCGTGCCCCGCCCCGGCGGCCGCGACGCGATCGAAGACCGGGCGGTCGTCTGGTTCCATGTGCCCGAGCGCAGCCGCAACTCATCGCGCGATGGCTGCTATCTCTTTGCCAGCACCGGAGCGATCGCCGCGGCGGAGCGAGCCGGCCTCGACACACCGCTCTGTGGACGCGTCTCGCGTGCGGCGCTGCCGCCAGACGCCGTGCTGCTCTTCGGCGACGACGCGCCGCCGACCCCGCCACGCTATCGAAGCGGCCGCCGCGCCAGCGCCGCGCGGCGCCTCGTGCTCGACCGGGCGTCGGCTCCGACGGTCGACGCCCGGGCCTGATCCAGCCGTTAGGCGTGGCTCATCGTACCTAACGACGCGGCGTACCCGCGCCCGCGCGCGGCCACCGGCCAGCTCGTCTCGATCGCGCCATTCCGCGCGCCGAAGACGACGTCGTTGAGGTGCACGACGATGCACACGTGATTCGGGATGACCCGAATGCGCTCGCCGACGGTTGGTCGCCAGCTCGACCGGCTGAGATCGAGCAGGCCATGCTCCTCCGACATCCCTTTCACCACGACCTCCGGGTGCTCGAGGACGGAGCCGAATCCGTCGTCGTTTCCGGTCCCGCGCAGCGGCTCGCGGCCGAGGGCCTTGCTGCCCGCGTCGATCACGGCCTGACCGGGCACTGCCGTACTCACCACAGTCGCGAGTACCGTGAGGGCGCAGTCGTCCCACGAACAGGCGCCGATCTCCGCCGTCGTACGATCGTTGAAGATGTAGGTGCCAGGGCGGAACTCGGTGACGCGGGGGATCTCGTGGGTGCGCCACATCGTCGGCGTCGAGCCGCCGCTCACCGACTCAGGGGTGAGCCCCGCGCGATCGAATCGATTAAGTGCGTCGCCGAGCCCGGCGCGAAGCAGCTCGAGCTTGGCGTCCTGCGAGTCCACGCTCTCGCGGATATGACCGGGATAGAAGGCGATCCCGCCGAACTTGAGCGGCGCGGCGTCTCGAATTCTCTTCGCGAGCGCAATCGCGTCGTCGACCACGGGCAACCCGACGCGGTGCATGCCGAGGTCCAGCTCGACGTAGACAGCGATCTCGCGGTCAGCGGCCCGCGCCGCGGCGGCGAGGTCGTCGGCCGCAGTCGCTGAGTCGAGCGCCACGGTGAGCCGCACATGCTCCGGGAGCCCGGCCACGCGTCGCGCGCGCAGGGCGCCGACGGGCGGATATGCGAGCAGAATGTCGTCCGCGACCTCGCTCATCACCTCGGCTTCGAAAGGCGTGGCGCAGGTGAGTCCGACAGCGCCTCGCTTGAGCTGTTCGGCCGCGAGCCGTGGCGATTTGTGCGTCTTGATGTGCGGCCGCAAGCCCAGCTCGTGGTCGGCTGCATAACGAGCGGCGCGGTCGAGGTTGCGCTCCAGGCGATCGAGGTCGACGACGGGAACGGGCGTCTCGAGCTCGGGAAAGAGGTCGGCCAT
>JAJKIR010000119.1 GCA_021154325.1 Gemmatimonas sp. | reverse complement strand
CCCCGAGGTCCGTACCTCGGGGCTCTTTCGTTTTGCTGCCCTGGCGATCAAGCGCGGTGCCGGCTTATGATGCGGCGCCGAACGGCCATGGGATGATTTCGACTTCAATTGCCGCTGCCTCATGCGCTCGTACTGTCGCCTCGCCGTCGCGCTGACGGCTGCCGTCGGGTGCGGCAGTCGGGACCATCAACGCGTCGCGCCGGACTCGCTCCCACCAGCATCGACTGCGACGCAGACCGCAGGGGCGGCATCTGGCGCTCCGCTGCCGGGAAAGGTGAGTTGTCCAGCAAATGGCCAGTGGTCCGAGTGCGCGGTCTTCGATCGCCTGGATCATGCGGGGCTCGCGCCTCGGCGAGATACCAGCGCCGGAGTGGTCGAGCTCGCGCCACTCACGCAGCACGGTACTCGCCTCCTGGTCGGAAATGCCGAGCTCGACGTCTTCGTGTATCCGGACAGTGCGCGCCGATCCCAGGACGAAGCCCATCTCGATCGGAGCAAGTACATCGACGCGGCGGCCGAGCCGACGCTCCGTGGCGAAGCGACGCTCATCCGCAACGCCAATCTTTTGGCCGTGCTGCGGAGCCGAAACGATCACCAACGGGAGCGGGTCTCGGACGCGCTCTCGGCCGGGCCGCCGCAAGCCGCGCGCGGCGCCGTACTCCCCGACACTCGAGCTCGTTGAATGCGCCTACGCCTAACGATCATCGCCGGATCGCGCGTCGCCATCGCCCTTGCTGCCGTCCTCGCCTGCGGTCGCGGCAATGGTGCGGCTGAGGGTCAGGGTGCGCCACTGCTCGCGCCTGACCAATCGGAGCTCGCGCGGGCGGCGCCCGACAGCTTCCGCGTCGAGCTGCAGACATCGCGCGGACCCATCACCGTGGTAGCGCGCCGCGCCTGGGCGCCGCGCGGCGTGGACCGCTTCTACTATCTCACCCGGCACGGCTACTACGACAGCACCTACTTCTTTCGGGTGATCGAGAATTTCGTCGCGCAGTTCGGGATCTCCGGCGATCCCAGCATCAATGCAGCATGGGAGAACCGACGCATCGCTGACGATTCGGTGCGGCACTCGAACACGCGGGGCACCCTCGCGTTCGCGAGCCAGGGGCCGAACTCACGCACGGTGCAGCTCTTTATCAATCTCCGCGACAATCCGAAGCTGGACACGTACGGCGGCGGCTTTCCGCCGATCGCGGAGGTGACCTCCGGGTTGAACGTGGCGGAGTCGCTATATGATGGGTACGGCGAAGGGGCACCGTCGGGCCTTGGGCCGCGGCAGGATCTGATCACGGAGGAGGGGAACGCCTATCTTCGCCGGTACTTTCCGCAGCTCGATCTCATTCAGCGCGCGGTGATCGTTCAGGAATGGCGATGAAGGTTGGTGTTCGCGCCGACGCCCGCCGGGAGGCGTTCCATGGCGCGACCACGCCGACCGGTGAGGTGGCGCGCGTCGAGCAACGAAGTGCGGCGTTCAAGAAAGAGCTCGGTCTCGCCGACATAGTCCTGCAGCAGATCGTCTACGTCGTCGGCATCGTCTGGGTGGGCGCCGCGGCGAAGCTCGGCCAGTCGCACATCGTCTTCTGGCTCGCCGCGATGCTGCTCTTCTATCTGCCGCAGGCCGCGGTCGTGATTCATCTCAGCCGCGCCCTCCCGCTCGAAGGTGGCCTGTACCAGTGGACGAAGCTGGGATTTGGTGAGGCAGCCGGGTTCATGGTGGCCTGGAACCTGTGGATGTACGCGGTGGTCCTCATCTCCAGCATCGGCTTGCCGATCGCGTCGAACCTCGCGTATGCCTTCGGAACGCCCTGGCTGGCGTCGAGCAAGCCGATGATCGTCGGAGTGAGCTGCGCCTTGATGGGCGCGCTCATCGCTCTGGGGATACTCGGATTGAGCGTGAGCAAGTGGCTGCATAACGCGGGCAGCGTGATGCTCATGATCGCGTTCGCGGTGTTGATCGCGCTTCCGTTCGTCCAGCACGCGCGCGGCGTACTGCCGGAATACCATCCGTTCGCGATCGCGATGCCGACGCTCACGCTGCTGAGCCTGAACATCTTCGGAAAGCTCGCCGTCGGCGCGTTGAGTGGATTCGAGTACGTGGCGGTGCTCGCGGGTGAATGCCGTGATCCGGAGCGGACGATCGGGCGCGCGACGCTGATCGCCGCGCCGATCATCGCGGTGATGTTCATCCTCGGCACGAGCGCGGTGCTCGCCTTCAGCACGCCGGGACAGGTGGACCTCATCGCCCCCATCCCGCAGACGATCACCCGCGGGCTCGGCTCGTTAGGCGTGGGGGCGGTCGTCGGCCCGATCGTGATTCTCATGCTGACGTCGCGGCTCGTTGCCAACTCGAGCATCGTCTTCACCGGCAACACACGCATGCCGATGGTGGCGGGTTGGGACCAGCTGCTCCCGGCGTGGTTCACGCGACTGCACCCGCGCTTTCGCACCCCGGTGAACTCGATTCTCTTCGTTGGTGCCGTGTCGCTCGCATTCGGTCTGGCGGGGATTGCGGGCGTCGGGGAGCAGGAGGCGTTTCAGCTACTGGACAACGCAGCGGGTATTCTCTACGGGCTCACGTATCTCGTGCTGTTCGCGTTGCCGTTCGTCGTCGCGGGGCGCGGCATGAGCGGCTGGCCGCGCGCCTCGCGGCCGCTGCGTATCGCGGCGATGGCGGGGCTCGCGACAACGATCCTGTACGTGATCCTCTCCATCTTCCCGATCATCGACGTGCCGAGCTGGAGGATGTTCGCCGTGAAGATCTCGAGCGTGGTGATCGGGCTGAACCTGGTCGGTCTCCTTGTGTACGCTTTGGGAGGCCGCCGGCGGGAGCGTGCCCAGGAGAGAGACAGGAATCGGAGATGAAGCGGATCATTATCGCCGGGATTATTTTCGGACTCACCCGTGCTGCGTCCCTCGCAGCGCAGGTTGGCCCGAGCGCCACACCGTGCGACAGCATTCTTCGGGAGGCGCGGGTGGATTCCGTCGCCATCACGGCGCGGGCCTATCTAGCGCGTCACGACGGCGAACCCCTGCCGCCGCGCGTGAGGCTGCTGCTGGCCGAGGCCATCCTGGCGCGCTTTGAGGCGCCCAGGCCGCTGCAGCTTCCGGTATTTGCTCCCGGTCCTGCACAGCTGCGGATACTGCGGCGTGAGACGCTCGGCGGCGACAGCCTAACGATTCGCGAGCCCGTGGTATATGGCCAGTACGCATTCTCGATCCGGCGCGACGGCACCGTCGGCACGGTGTCGACGCCGATTCCGTCGCTGGTGCCTGGGTTCGACGAGCGCGTCACGGCGGCGATAAGGGGCACGGTCGCAGACAGCGTGGCGGCAACTGTCGGGCACGCGCTGAACCAGGACTCGCTCGTGCTCGATCTCCGGATCACCACCGGGCCGGACGAGTCGCGTCTCCGCATCCCTCCGGCGACCCTGTTCGTCGCGACGTTTCCTCGTCTTCGTCTCGTGGACGCGAAGCCCGTAGCCCCGCTTCCGCTGCCGCGGTACCCAGAGGACGAACGCGACGAGGGCGGTGATGGCGAAGCGCTACTTCGCGTCGTCGTCGACGCGAGCGGAGCGCCAATAATTCCGACCCTCGAGGTACTGCACGCGACCTCGCCCGCCTTTGCGCTCGAGGCGGCGCGGACGCTGGCACGGTATCACTTCACGCCGGCGCATGTCGGTGGCTGCACGGTGCCACAGGTGGTGCTGCTCCCCTTCTGGTTCTCGCTGCGGCCGTAGCCTCGCGCCTAACGAGGCGAGATTACCGGATCGACGCCGAGCTCTGGCGGAGCACTGACGCGATGGTGAAGTTGATCGTCTGCCCCGGTCCCACGCTCAGCGGGCCACTGGATGCGCGACCATTGCCCCCGACTGGTGTGGCGATGATTCGAAGCTCGCTCGAGGGAAAGAACGACGGGTCGAGTGTGAAGTGTGCGCTCGAGTTGCCACCGACGTCACCGATGCGGGTGGGGAGACCCTCGCTCACGACATAGAGGTCCATGTCGTAGAAGTTCTGGTTCTGAACGACCAGGCCGACGGCGCCCTGCGTTCCCGCGGGCGCGCTGGCGAAACCGCCGCGATGACACCCGCCAATCGCGAGCAAGAACAGGAGTGAGCCTGCGACCACGTGCTTGGCGTACATGGGACGTCCTCCACGAGTTCGGTCGGCGCCCGTCTCCTCCACGCGTAGCACGCTCCCCGACGTCGCCGGTTCGCCGGCCGACATCGCAGATGTCGGGCCGAAGGCTCGTCGAGTGCGACTGCGGCATTGACACTGTCGTGACGTCTGCATCACTTACGCGCACCTCGAGCCAACTCTGGAGGGCTTCTCGCGATGGCCCACGCACCACTGCCGCTGTACCGTCGGGGTTTCGGCCAGACCATGCGCCGCGACGCCTGGTGGGTTCAGCCGCTCGTCGTCTTCACGCTGCTCACGAGCTTCGTCGTCTACGCAACCTGGGCCGCGTTTCAGAACGCCAATTACTGGTACGGATCGTACCTCTCACCCTTCTACTCTCCAGAGCTGTTCGGCAACTCGCCGCACGCGCTCTTCGGCCCGAAGCCGGCGTGGTGGCCTTCGTGGCTCGTATTCTCTCCGGCGCTGCTGATCCTGCCGCTTCCCGGGTTGTTTCGGGTGACGTGCTACTACTATCGCGGCGCGTATTACAAGGCGTTCTGGGCCGATCCGCCGAACTGCGCTGTTGGCGAGCCGCGCAAGACGTATCTCGGCGAGCGCACGTTCCCGCTGATCGTGCAGAACATCCATCGCTATTTCATGTACATCGCGCTGCTTTTCCTGGTCATCCTCGCGTCGGATGTATGGAAGGCGCTCTGGTTCACGCGGCCCGATGGCGGTCGCGAGTTCGGGATCGGCGTCGGAACACTCGTTCTGGCGGCGAACCTGGTGTTCCTCAGCTGCTACACCCTCGGCTGTCATTCCTTTCGGCACATCGTCGGCGGCTTCCACCGCGAGCTGTCGAAGCATCGCGCGCAGCAGGTGGCCTACGATTGTTCGAGCTGCCTGAACCGCTGGCACATGCGCTGGGCCTGGACGAGTCTGATCTCGGTCGCGTTCTGCGATGTGTATGTGCGCCTCTGCGCGATGGGGATCTGGCATGACTTGAGGATTCTTTAACAGGTTCTAGGTGTCAGGTGCTAGGTGCTAGCGGATGAGCCAATACGAAACAATTGACCACGATGTTCTCGTCATCGGCGCCGGCGGCGCGGGATTGCGCGCGGCCATCGAAGCAGCCGCCAGCGGCGTGAAGGTCGGACTGGTGTGCAAGTCGTTGCTCGGCAAGGCACACACGGTGATGGCCGAAGGCGGCGCGGCAGCGGCGATGGGCAACGTCGACGATCGAGACAACTGGCGCGTCCACTTCGCCGACACGATGCGGGGCGGCCAATACCTCAACAATTGGCGGATGGCGGAGCTGCACGCGAAGGAGGCGCCCGACCGCATCCGCGAGCTCGAGGCGTGGGGCGCTCTGTTCGATCGGACTCCCGACGGTCGCATTCTCCAGCGCAACTTCGGTGGTCACCGCTATCCGCGGCTCGCGCACGTCGGCGACCGCACGGGTCTCGAGATGATTCGCACCCTGCAGGATCATGGGATTCATCGCGGCATCGACGTGCACATGGAGTGCACCGTCGTACGACTGTTGAAGGACGGCGACCGCGTCGCGGGCGCGTTCGGCTACGATCGCGAGCGCGGACGATTTCGTCTCTTCCGTGCACGCGCGGTAGTGCTGGCAACGGGCGGCGTGGGACGGGCGTTCAAGATCACGTCGAACAGCTGGGAGTACACCGGCGACGGTCATGCGCTCGCCTATCGCGCGGGCGCGGCGCTGCAGGACATGGAGTTCGTACAATTCCACCCAACGGGAATGATCTGGCCGCCGAGCGTGCGCGGCATTCTCGTGACGGAAGGTGTGCGCGGCGAGGGCGGCGTCCTGCGGAACCGCGACGGCAAGCGGTTCATGTTCGAGAACATCCCCGAGAACTACCGTTCGCAGACGGCGGACAGCGAGGAGGAGGGTTGGCGCTACACGCAGGGCGACAAGAACGCGAGGCGTCCGCCCGAGCTGCTGACGCGCGACCACGTCGCCCGCATGATCGTGCGCGAGGTGAAGGAGGGCCGCGGCTCGCCGCACGGCGGTGTGTTCCTCGACATCTCGTGGATCAAGGAGAAGCTGCCTAACGCGGCTGAGCACATCAAGAAGAAGCTGCCCAGCATGTATCATCAGTTCATGCAGCTCGCCGGCATCGACATCACTCAGGGACCGATGGAGATCGGGCCGACGACGCACTACATCATGGGCGGCATCCGTGTCGACGGCGACACGCAGATGTCGACCGTG
>JAJKIR010000118.1 GCA_021154325.1 Gemmatimonas sp. | reverse complement strand
TCGAGCGACGCCGCGTTCGGCGACGACGGCGGCGACGTGCGTTCGAGATACATCGCCATCATCTTCAGCACCGTCGCCTGACAGGTGGTGTCAGTTGGCTGCGCAAGATAGGGCACCGGCAGCACCCGAGAGGTCCCGAGAGTGGCGAGCATGTCTACTCTCCTCGTTGGTAGCCGTGAGCGATTGGCGATGCGTCAGCTTGGATGAGAGCTGCGTGACGATACCACTCTCGAGCTCCGTGTCAATTCGGAGTCGCAGCCGGCACGTCGCACCGCTGTTGCGGTATGCGTTGTAACATTGGGTCGTGACGAAGGTGACCCTGCCAATGTCCGCTACCGCACTGCGTGCTCTCCTGCGCGACCTTCAGGAAATGCAGTTCGACCGTGAAAGGAAAGCGAGCGACCTCGAGATCCTCATCGACTATCTCGAGGTTGTCGCCGTCGCGGCCGGCGAAAAGCCAGCGCACCTCCAGGGCCAGGGCATGCGAAGCAAGAGCTTCAACCACGCTCTGCGGAAGGTTGCCGAAGCGCACGGACTGCTCGTTATGCAGACTGGCCCCCTCCTTCCGCGTTTGCTTCGTGCTCCCGAGTATGACCCTCGTTTCTTCGAGTGGGAGCGGCAGCGCGACCGCGAAGCGCGGGCGAGGGAAGGGCAGGTGCTGTGGGTCTATCGCGATCGCGACCTGGAGCCCGCGATTCGGTCCTCAACTGAGGGTTCAACCGATGTATCGGAGGTGCTCGGCTACCCGGCGTGCTGCGTTCGTGAGTATTTCGAGGCAGGGGTCCGAATGTCCGAAGCCATCGTCCGTTGCTACCAAACGCGATACGACGCAAAGAACGCCGACGACTTCATTCGGCTCGCGAAGGAGAATGCCCCGGTGACCATACCTCCGGCGGACAGGCCGCAGATTCGTTACGTGTACTCCTATGTACAATTCTCGGCATGCCGTGAATGCGCCGAGTCGCCGACGTCGCCAGCGGCCGAGATCAATTGGGCAATGAAGCGACTCGCTTCACGCCTTTCTCCCGCGTTTCAGCGAGCGATCGAGAAAGCGGCCAAAGCCGAGGTCGCGGCCCGACGTGAGGGGCGACAGCGGAACTCACCACCCCAGCCCACATGACGCGATCACCAACCTGGCGCCGTTACCGTCTCCTCGACAGTCTGCACGCGGATGTCCGGTATGCGCTTCGCTCGTTAGGTAGGGCACCGGGCTGGACGGCGGTCGCGCTGCTCACGATCGCGCTCGGCATCGGCGCGACCACGGCGGTGTTCCGGGTTGCCGATTCGCTCCTCGTGCGGCCGATGCGCTATCGCGACGCGTCGCGCGTCTTCGTCTTTCGAAGGCTGTTCGACCTCGGGAATCGCCAGGCAACGGCGCCCTTCGCGCCGATAGTCGTACGCGCCTTCCGCGAGCACGCGCGCAGCGTCGAGGCTGTCGCTCCAATCCGTGCGCAGTCGGGCGAGTTGAGCGCGGGCGCAGACACGATGCGGGTCGAAGTCGCGATGATCGACAGCGCCTTTCTTCCGCTCACCGGCGTGCATCCAATCATCGGACGCAACTTCACAGCGGCCGAGAGCGTGCCTAACGGTCCTGCGGTCATGCTGCTTGGCGAGGATCTCTGGCGCCGCCAGTATGGCGCCGCGCACGACGTCATCGGCAAAGTCGTGCAGCTGAGCGGTCAGTCGACGACAATCGTCGGCGTGGTGCCAGCCTCGCTCTCCTTGCCGGAGCTCCGACGCGCGAAGGCGGCGGTGTGGGTCCCGTATCAGGAAGACGTCGTCGACGCGGTAGCCGTGAGGCTCAAACCCGGTGTGTCCCGCGAGGCGGCTCTGGAGGAGCTGACGGGAATCGTCAAGCAGTCGGCGGAAGACAAGCCCTGGTGGCGCGACATCCGGTATCACGTCAGACTCGTCAGGCCACAGGAGCTGCTCGAATTCCGGCAGGCCCTGGCGATGCTCACGGGCGCTGTCGCGCTTCTGCTCCTCGTCGCGTGCACGAACGTCGCGCACCTCCTGCTTGCGCGCGGTGCGGCGCGGCAACGCGAGCTCGCCATCCGCCACGCCCTGGGCGCCGGACGGAAGCGACTCGTCAGGCAGCTCGTTACGGAGACGCTCGTGATTGCGGCGATTGGCGGCGCGCTCGCCATGCCCGTCGCCTGGGCGGCGCTGCATCTGCTGCAAGCGTTGCGGCCGGAGAGCCTCGTCGCGCTTTCCTACGTGCAAGGCGATCGCGGCATCGTCACGATGAGCGCGGTGCTCGCGATCGCCGCCGGACTCGCGATTGGCGTCGGCTCGGCGCTCCGGAGCGCGCGACGTGACCTGGCGCTGGCGCTGCGCGCCAACATGTCGGGAACGGCGACAGGGAGGCGACTGCGCGGAGCGCTCGTCGTCGGTGAGATCGCGCTCTCCGCCACGCTGCTCGTCGGTGCGTTGCTTCTCATCCATGCCCTCTACGATCTGGAGCGCAAGCAGCTCGGCTTCGACGCGAGCGGGTTGTACAGCATCACGTTCCGTCGGAACCAGGGCGGACCTTCCGCTGCTACGGGGAATGCGGGAGCAATTCTGCAGCGCGCCATGCGCATTCCAGCTGTCGAACGCGCCGCCATCGTCACGGGTGGCGGCGGTGCGATCGCGACCTTCGAGACGTCGACGCGGCGAGCGCCTAACGAAGCACCCACTGCCACTGGGATGACAGCGATTGGCCCCGAGTACTTCCCGGTGATGGGAATGCCACTCCTCGCCGGACGGATGTTCGACGACGGATCCAGCGCGCGGCACGAAGTAATCGTTAACACGACGCTGGCGCGCATGCTCTCACCGGATGCGAATCCGCTCGGCGTTCGCTTCCGCAACACACGTCCGATCGCCTTTGCGAAGGACTGGCTCACCGTAATCGGCGTGGTGCCCGACGTCGTCGACAATCTTCTCGCACGCGCTCCTGAGCCGCAGATCTACACGCCACTCGACGATGTCGGAGCTTCGAGGGGCGACATCACACTCTACGTGAAGCTGCGCGCCGAACCGTCGATGGAATCGTTGACGCACTTTGCCGAGTCGCTGCAAGCGTCGGGGACGAAGCCGGTGATCGCGAACGTGCGGCAGCGGATCGAGGACACGGCCGCGGAGCCGCGCTTCGCCATGCGCATCATGACGATGTTCGCGGCGTTAGGTGTCGTCCTCGCCGCGATCGGTCTCTACGGCGTCATCTCGTACACCGTGGGCCAACGCACGCGGGAAATTGGCGTGCGCATGACTCTCGGCGCGTCCCGAGGATCCATCGCACGCCTCGTTGTCGGCGAGGGTGTTCGTCTCGCAGTGGTTGGTATTGCCCTTGGACTCGCCGGTGCGGTCGCCGCGACGCGCCTGATCCAAGGCCTGCTCTATGGCGTGCCGCGCGCCGATCCGTTCGCGTTCTGCGCCGGCGCGGCCGCGCTGCTCGCGGTTGCCATCGTCGCGTGTGTCGTCCCGATGTGGCGCGCGACGAGGGTCGATCCGGTAGTCGCAGTGCGTGCCGAGTAGGAGGAGTCGATCGGTCGTGCCGGCCCCATGCGCGGGGCGCGCTTCTCACGTGGACGGGATTGTGAGGCGCTCGACGCTATCGTCTCCGCGCTTCTCGAATCCACCGCAGACGCGGACCGGCAGTCGTGGATAACGAGGGAAGGCCGGATCTGTCGCCGAGAGCTCGCAGAGATAGAAGCGCGAGCGGCGGGCCGTGATCACACGGCAATGCACACAATCGGAGCACAGGCCAACCTCGTTCATGCCCGTCCGTCCTCCGTCGGCACGTTCTGGTATTTGACTGCGCTCCGGCTCGAAGGCTCACAACGCTTCCGAATAATACGCCTTGAGAAGCGCAATGCGCGTGTCGATCATTGACAGACCCCTGACGCGATGTGTTTGGTGATCTCATGACCGAGTCGAAAGCAGCACGAGACGCGCTCTCGCGTCGCGATTTTCTCGTTCGCGCCGGACAGCTTGGCGCTGTCACAGCTTTGGGACCCGGCATCATTCACAGCCTCGACCGCTACGCGGCAGCCCCAGGGGCTCAACAGGTTGCGGCGCTCTACCCCGGCTTGCACTGGCGGATGCTCGGTCCGTTTCGCGGAGGACGCGTCGCCGCCGCGACGGGTGTCCCGGGCAAGCCTAACGAGTTCTACTTCGGTGCCGTGAACGGCGGCGTCTGGAAGTCGATCGACGCGGGGCGCATCTGGACGCCTGTCTTCGACTCGCAGCCGATCGCGTCGGTCGGTGCGATCGCCGTCGCACCGTCATCGCCGGAAACGATTTACGTCGGCAGCGGCGAATCGACACTCCGCGACTCCGCGGGCTTCGGGAACGGGATGTACAAGTCCACCGACGCCGGCGCCACGTGGACGCACATTGGTCTCGCCGACACCCAGCACATCGGCAAGATCGCCGTCGATCCGCGCAATCCCTCCGTGCTCTTTGTGGCGGCAATCGGACACCTCTACGCGTCGAACGCGGAGCGCGGTGTCTTCAGATCGCGCGACGGTGGACAAAGTTGGCAGAAGGTGTTGTTCAGGAACGCTGACGTCGGCGCGGTCGAGGTCGTGATCGATCCGGGCAATCCGAACGTCGTCTACGCAGGTCTCTGGAATACACGCCGGCCGCCCTGGTACAGCTACGCGCCGACCAACGGACCCGGTGGCGGCATCTTCAAGTCCACCGATGGTGGGGATACCTGGACGCAGCTGACCAAGGGCCTGCCCGGTGAGGGAATCGGCCGCACTGGCATTGCCGTGGCGCCGACCAATCCGCGTCGGGTGTACGCCGTGGTGGATTGTCTCGTCCCAGAAGCCGGCTCCGCGACGGCCGCGCCTAACGGCACGGCTGGTGCCGGGCGTGGTGGTGCCCCGCCTGCGCCGCCCATGCAGGGCGGATTCTTTCGCTCGGACGACGCGGGGGAGACATGGACGCGCCTATCGTCGGATCCGGCGCTCTGGGGTCGGGGCTGGTATTTCGAGAAGGTGACGGTCGATCCACAGAACGCGGAGATCGTCTATGTGCCTAACGTGGCGGTGAATCGCTCGATGGACGGCGGCCGCACCTGGGTCGCGCTCCGCGGCTCACCTGGCGGCGACGACTACCACCAGGTGTGGGTGTCTCCGGACGATCCCAACACGATGATCGTCGCCAGCGACCAGGGTGCGATCGTAACCCGCAACGCACGCACCCCGGATCCGCGCGATGTCACGTGGAGCTCATGGCTGAACCAGCCGACCGCGCAGATCTACCATCTCTCCGTCGACTATCGCTTTCCCTACTGGGTGACCGGCGCTCAGCAGGACTCCGGCGCGGTCGCGGTGCGGTCGCGCGGCAAGTTCGCCGAGATCTCGATGCGCGACTGGGAGCCGATCGGCGCCGGCGGCGAGAGCGGCTACACCGCTGGCGACCCGCTGCATCCGGGAATCATCTTCGGCGGCACTGGGCAGCACTGGGACCTCGAGAAGAACATTGCCATCCGCGGCACGGCGGAGCCGGCCGTTCCAGATGGCGAAACGGCGCGCGCTGACTGGACGCAGCCGCTCGTCTTCTCGCGAGCCGATCCCCGCTCGCTGTACTACGCCAATCAGTATTTGTTCAAGACCGTTGACGGCGCGAAGAGCTGGAGACGCATCAGTCCCGACCTGACCAGAGCGGATCCGGGCATCCCGTCGAACCTGGATGCCGCCGCCGCCGCCCGGATCGACCGCAACGGCAAGCGCGGTGTCATCTACACGATCGCGCCTTCGCCGCTCCAGGCGCCCGTGATCTGGGCCGGCACCGACGACGGGCTGATACACCTCACCGCGGACGACGGAGCGACCTGGCAGAACGTGACACCAGCGGCGGTGACGGCGTGGAGTCGCATAACGATGATGGAAGCGTCGCACTTTGACGTGAACTCGGCGTACGCGAGCGTCGACCGACATCAGCTTCAGGACTTTGAACCGTACATCTATCGCACCAGAGATCGCGGCAAGAGCTGGCAGAAGATCACCCGCGGCCTCCCCGCCGCCGTCTACGTCCACACGGTGAAGGAGGACCCACAGCGCCGCGGCTTGCTCTTCGCCGGCACGGAGCGCGGCGCGTTCATGTCACTCGACGATGGCGACAGCTGGGAGCCGCTACAGCTCAACCTGCCGGTGACCTCGGTGCGCGACTTCGAGATCTACGGCAACGATCTCATCGTCGCGACCCACGGCCGTGGCTTCTGGGTGATCGACGACATCAGCTCCCTGCGCCAGGTGACGCCCGCCGTCCTCGCCGCCGATGCTTACCTCTTCAAGCCTGGCGACGCGATCAACGTGCAGCAGGGCGGCGACAATGGAACGCCGCTCCAGAAGGACGAGCCGCAGGCGACCAATCCGCCTAACGGCGCAGTGATCGACTACTACCTGAAGTCGGACGCCGCCGGCCCAGTCACCGTCGAGATCCTCGGCGCGAATGGCGAGGTGCTGCACACCTTTTCAGCCGAGAGCGGCGCCGAAGGTCCGCAACCGGGTGGTCGCGGCGGGCGGGGAGGGCGCGGGGGAGGAATTCCGAACGTCTCCGCGCTTTGGCGCTCGACGCCTGAGCCATTCTCGACCAAAGCCGGAATGCATCGTCTCGTCTGGAATCCCGTAGCGCCGCCGCCTAACGCCGCCGGCCGCGCCGGCGGCCGCGGCAATCAGGGGGCTCCCCTCACCGGCACATTCACTGCTCGCCTAACGGTCGGCGGAAAGAGCTACACGCAGTCGTTCACCGTTCGGCCCGATCCGCGCGGTGCGTGACCGGGTTGCGGGTTGCGGGTTGGGGGCAGAGCGGAAAGTGCCAAGAGTAAATGTGTGCAGTTCACTCTCTACTCTCAACTCTCTACTCTCAACCCTCAACTCGCGTATCCCATGTCGCGGGCCTGCGTCATCAACATCTCCTGCATCAGCCGGCGGCCGCGGAACAGCCGCGACCGTACCGTGCCCACCGGAATACCGAGGATCGTCGCCGCGGCTTCGTAGGGCTGGTCCTCGACGTCCACGAGCATCAGCGTCGACTGGAACGGCTCCGGCAACTTGGCGAGAGCGCGCTCGATCGCTGGTCCGAGGTCGAGCCGCGCGTAGAGATCGTCGCTCGTGTCGTGCGACGCTTCGCGAAAGGTTGCGCCATTCGCAAGCGCGTCACCCTCACTGTCGCCGAAGTCGACCGTCGGTGATCGCCGCTCGAGGGAGCGCAGGAAGACGTTCCGACAGATCGTGAACAGCCAGCGGCGGCAGTCGCTCCCCGGCACGTATGTGTGCCAGGACTTGTAGGCGCGAAGAAAGGTGTCCTGCACGACGTCTTCGGCGTCGACGGAATCCCGCGTCAGCGAGAGGGCGAATCGGTAAACATCGTCCAGCCACGGCAGCGCTTCGCGGTCGAATTCGCGGTCGCGAGCAGCTTTCTCCGGATGCATCAAATCGGTCACGGTAGCCTCGGTAAGAGAAGCACACCCTGACTTCGCTGACGGCATGAGCGGCGGAACTATTCCCGCCCGTAAACTGGTTCGTTCAGATCCTCAGGTGATCCGGGATAGGAGCGCTGAGACCGAGGCCGCCGACTCGGGGCGATCGGCCGGTTCCGGCGCAATCATCGCCGCGATCACGGCCGAGAGTGTCCGGCGCGGCGTGGGCCGGGGTCCGGTGCGGGCCGTCGGGATCGCTGGAATCGGCGTCTCCCTCGGCGTGTCCAGCTTCTGGGCGAGGAAGCCGCGTGGCGTATCACCCTGGAAGGGGGTGCTGCCCGTGAGGCACTCGTGCAGAACCATCCCTGCCGCGTACAGGTCCGAGCTCACGTCGGGCTGACCCCCGATCAGGAGCTCGGGGGCCATGTATTCGGGGGTCCCGACCACCGCGCCCGCGAGTCGCGGCGGCCCGGCCGACTCTTCGGCCGCTGTTTCCACCGTCGCGGCGGAGCCAGGGCGTCGTATGAGTGAGGCGACCCCGAAGTCCGTGACCTTGAGCAGGCCGTCCGTGGCGAGGAGCAGGTTGGCGGGCTTCACGTCCCCGTGCATCACGCCTTGTTCGTGGGCCGCGTCGAGCGCTCGCATCAGCTGCTTCGCCAGCGCCAGCACCACCGAGGAAGGTAGAGGACCGCGCCGCGCGAGCACGGCCGCGAGCGACGTCCCCTCCACGTACTCCATCGTCAGGTAGGGCATTCCCCGGCTCACGCCAAAGTCGTGCGTGCGGACGATGTTTCGGTGCGAGACGCGTCTGGTCAGCCGGAGCTCCTGCTTCAGCTCCTCGCGCGCCCGTGGATCGTCGGCGAGCAGCTCGGGGCGGAGCACCTTGATCGCGATCGCTTCGTCCAGCGTGCGGTCGAGCGCGCGGTAGACGATCCCCGTACCGCCGACCCCGACCACGTCCTGAATCTCGTACCGGTCGGCGATCAACGCCCCGGGCGCCTGCACCCCGGCGGGAAGTGTCAACGAACCGGCGAGGGCGGTGAGCTGCGGCGCGAGCGACGTCCGGGGACGGCCCATGGTCCGCGCGCGCCCAGCACGAACCCGCTCGTCGCCCGCGTCCGCGCGTGACTCGTTAGGTGATACCTCATTGGTGCCGACGCGCTCGACCAGCGCGCCGAGGGCTTGCTTCTCCCGTAGCTCCCGCAGAAAGGCCGTGAGTGCCGCGCCCAGCGCTTTCACTTCGGCGGACGGTGCGCGGGTCGTCGCTTCCTCGGCGACGCGAGCAGCGTCATCGTACTCGCCGTCGAGCGCGCGCGCGGCTGCGGCGGCGAGCGCGCGCGCGGGTCGAGTGACGCGGGCGGCCGAGCTCCACGCGGCGCCGAGCGCCAGCAGGAGCCCGAACAGGCCGGCAAGGACAAGCGACCGCCGAATGCCAGCGAGCTGCGCAGACGTCGCGCTCTCCGGGCGAGCCACCACAAAGCCGCCGACGATCTCGCCGCCTGCCGTCGTGAGCGCCGCGCCCTGCAGCGCGTACGATGCGCCCGCGATCACCGCCGTTCGCGCCGCTCGCGGAGTCGCTGTCAGGAGCGTATCCTCGTTAGGCTGCGCCGGCGCGTCGGTGCCTGTCGTCGCCGCCGCGGGAATGGCTGTGGAGGCATCGGACGCGCTGTCGAGCGACGTCGCGACGAGATGCGATTTTCCCCGCGTGTCGAGCGAGTAGAAGATGATTTCCGCCGCGGTTGCGGCGCGGACGTCGAGCGCCATCTGCCGGTCCACGAGCTTCGTTGCCACCAGGACGCCGAACGGCGCGAAGCCCGGTACGACAATCGGGACCGCGACCGTTTGGAAGAGCAAGGTGTCGCGCGAGATGCCGTAGCCGAACGTCGTCCGCCCCTCGAGCGCTCCTTCGACGAGCGGGATCGCACCCATCGCGACACCCTCTACGCCCGGCTCGTCGCTCTTCGCGAGCAGCACCCCATGCTCGTCGGTGATGAAGACCCAATCGGCCTCCAGCTGCGCCGCGGCCTCGATCGCCTGATCGAGGATGTCGTCGTGTCGTCGTTGGGCCACGAGAGATCGAAACGATGGGCCCTGCACGAATACCCGCGCCCCCCCGGCGAGACTGCGCCCGCGGCCGGCGAGCAGCTGCGCGGTGAGGTCCGCGGCCTGCTCGAGTCCCCGTCGCTCCGCCTCACGAGTGGCACGCCGTGCCGAGTACGATGCGACGACCAGCGCCGCGACGAGTACCGCGCAGACGATTGCCGCCGTGCTGAGAAAGACACGGCCGGCCATGCTGCGTGCCGGCCACAGGTCACGCGCCGTGAGGCGCGCTGCGCGTTCAGTATCGGTCATCCCGAATGAGCGAGTACGGACGACCGAACTTGTTCAGATGCGGCGCCTCGACATACGTTCGCGCATCGATCGCGAGCTGCACGCCATCCGCGCCCGAGTCCGTGACGAGGAGGTCGCGGGTGACCTCACGCGCACCGTGCTCGTGCCATGCATGGATCACGTACCGCCCGGCGGGCACGCCGCGCAACGTGAAGTGGCCCGCGTCATCCGGCTCCGTTGCCCAGGGTGAGGGCACCGCGACGACGAAGCTCACCATCATCGAGTGGATGTTGCAGTAGATGGGATACACACCGGGCCGCGCGAATGTCGCGGTGCGCGTCGCTCCGCGCCGATACAGCCCGAGATCGAACGGTCCGAGATCGACGTTGGAGAAGACGTTGTGGCTGAAGGGATCGTCGTTCGGAAAGGCGACGCTCCCTCCGGCCAGCACGATAGTGACGTGGGGCCGAAACTCGCGGCCGTGCATCGCGATCACTCGCGAACGCATCGAGGGCACGTCGTTCACCGGGATCGCGCGCTCGCGCGGCTCCAGGTAGATGACGGCGCTGCGGATGTCCCCGCGATCGGCTCCTGCCCGTTCTTCCAGCGAGAGCGTTCCTGAGACGGTCCCCTGGGCTGCCGCGATCGATGCGGCGAGGGACAACATGCCGGCGGCGGCAAGCGATTTCACTGCGATATGCATCTGCTAAAGCTCGAAACCGAAGATGAGATTGAGGTGACGCGCGCTGTAGGTGCCAGTCGAGTACCGCGTACCGAACTGCCGGTACTCGATGCCGAAGACGAGCGGCTGTACGGGACGCCAGTCCACGTGCGCGGCGCAGACGGTGTTCTGGAGGCGCGTTGCGGCGTCTTCGGCGCGCGTTGCGTCGATGCCGCAGCCCACGCCGGCAATCACCGGCTGCAGGGGTTGAACATTGACCTGTGCCCAGCCCGCCGCGTCCCGGATCGGCGGACCTAACGAGTTGGGTGGGGCACCGGCCGGAGCCGCGCCGAAGTTCTGCGCGATGGCGCCTCCGCCGAGTCCGCGCAGCAGGCGGCCGATGTAGCCTTCGCCGCGCAGCTCGACCTTGGGCGCGATGATGAAGTGGCCGTCGATCGAGACGGCGTGACTTTCCTTGAGCTCACCGGTGGTCGTCGCCACCCATCCGCGATGCATCCCGATGCCGATCTCCCCGCCACGGCTGCCGATCAGCGCGCCGGAGACCGTCGCCGCGCCTGCCGCATCGTCGCCCCATTGCGTGCGGAGCCGGGCCTCGAACGCCGGTCGTGTCGACCGCTCGCCGGCGTCGACGAGATCGGGTTCGCCGGGCGCGGTCTGCGCCGCGAACGGCGTCATCACTGCGCCCTGAATCGCCCATCGCAGTCGACCGGCTCCGCTGCCTAACGAGCCGAGGCTCTGCGTCAGCCGCACCTGGCCGAGCCAATTCCAGAGATTCCCCGCACCGGAAAAGTCGGGGGTGCCGACGGAGGCCAGGCTCAACGGATTCAGATCCGAGATCAACGGCGTATCCGAGCCGAGCATCAGCTCCGTCGTCGCCCAGATGAGGCGAGCGCGGGCCGTTCGGAGCCGTGGCTCGGGAAAGAGCCGCCGATCACCGGAGCCGGTCTGCACGCCGCCGAAAAAGTCGACGTCGATGTCCCCGGCAAACGTGGCCCCGGCGACATTGTCGATCGACGTTGCGGCGCCGAGACGGCTCTGCCGCAGCGTGACCCCGAGCGCCGAATTCGTAGGTGGCGTTGCTGCCGGTGCCGCGGGCGGCAACGCGGTCTGCGGGACGTCCGTGTTGTTGACACGCCCGGACGTCACGAAAGCATTCGTGAGCATCTGGGCCGACAGCTCGACATGAAAGCGCGATCGCGTGTGCACGGCACTCTCCGACTCGTCAGCGATTTGCTGGCGCAAGATCGCGATTGCCGCTTCGGCGCGAGCGAGTCGAGCCACCAGCGAATCGAGCGAGAGGGTGTCCGTGGTGCGGCGCGCCGAATCCGGCGGCGGACCCTGCCCGGCAACGGACCGGGCCATGACAAGCGAAAGCGCGAAGAGAAGGGCGGTGCGAAGACTCACGAGACGGGGACGCGGCGCGAATGCGCTCGGAGAGCGGGATCGCGCGGCGCGCCACCCCGGCTCTAAGGTGCACCGTGCGCCGCCTTTCGGGCCAGTAGCGCCGCGCCGCCAATCACGCGAAGGCGCTCGGGCGGAAGGTCCGCGATCAGCAACGTCCCCGCGGACGCCGTCGGCCACGCGACGATTCCCTGTGCACCGTCCCGCGCGGCGAGTAGCCCACCGTCGGCGACCGCTTGCCGCAGCGCCGAATGCTGGAAGAACCGCTCCTCCGACACGACGTACTGGAGCAGGATTCGGTCGTCCCACCGATATGCGAGCACCACGGCCGGCTCTCCAGCGAGATTCGTCGTCCACGCGGCGAGCAGCCTAACGGCGGTGCCACTGAGCGGCTCGATCGGGAAGGGAACCGCGCTCCGCACGGCGTCGAGATCCCGCGCGCGCCCGGGGAGATCGCTGGCCATGACCCGTCGATAATCCGCCAATACATCGCGAAGCAGCGGCACGGCGCTCGGACTCGTGGACAGCGCCGCGACTGCCGCCGGCTCGGCCCTAGGCCTAACGAGCACCGTGGACGCGACACCCCCCGTCGCGACGGCAACGGCCAGCGCCGCGAGGACCATCGGCCGGCGGAGTAGCGTCATGCGGCGCGATGCCGGCGTCGAGATCGGAACCGGCGTCGCCGCGATCGCCGCCGCGATCCGCTCCCGGAGCGCCGGAGGAGCCGCGATCGGTGGCTCGACGCCAAGCCGCCGGCGCATCGCGTGATGCACGGCCAGCTCGCGCCGGCAGCGCACGCACCCGATGAGGTGCGCGTCGATCTGCGACGTCGTCTCGGGCGGAAGCTCGCGATCCGCGTACGCGCCGAGCAGGTCGATCAGAACCTGATGCTGACTCTCGCGCGCCGCGCGTTCGGCCGGATCTTCGGTCGACCCGGGTGCGAGGGGAGTCCAATCCGTCATCGAATGCCTCCACCAGTCGTACCCGACCCGCCCCAACGTGCCGAACGGCGCTCCTGCGCGCTCGGCTCTTTCGTCGTGGCGGTCCGGGCGGCCAGCACCGCGCCAGCCAGCAAACGTCTCCCGCGTGATATTCGGCTCATCACCGTGCCGATCGGTACGCCGACGATCTCGGCGATTTCGTGGTACTTGAACCCGTCAATGTCATGCAGCTCGACCACCGTGGCGAAGTCGTCGGGTAGTTGCTCGAGCGCGGCCCGCACCTCCTCACCCGTCAGCCTCGCCGCTACCTCGTCGAAGACAATATCCCCGTCGATGGCGACTAGTTCGTCATGCGCCTCCTCGAGCCGCGTGATCGAGACCAGCTGCCGCCGCCTGGTGCTCCGCTCCTCAGTCTCGCTGAGGACGCTCCGCAGGATTCGATACAGCCACGCCCGGACCTTGGCGGCGTCCCGCAGCTCGTCCAGACCGAGCCAGGCACGACCACACGCCTCCTGAACGGCGTCCTCCGCGTCGGCACGCATCTCTGTGCGCCGCGCGGCGAAAGCCAGAAGACGATCCAGATGTGGGAGGACGAGCGCATCGAAGCGCGCGTGCCGTTCGGAGAGCGAGGAGCTGATGGCTTTATCCCGTGGAGAGCGGACCTATTGTAGGTAGAGCGCTCCAGCCCGGAAAGTATTCCCGCTACTCCTGGGGTGCCGTTTCCGCCGAATCGCTTCGGTCGCGACTGGTTCGTGGCCGGGCAACCTCGTCCGCGGAGCGACACATGAGCTCGAGCCCATCGTCCGGAGCCGACTCCCAGTCCGCGGGTATCGGCACCAGCCGCCGCAGCGGCAGGCTGCCGTCCGAATTGGTTCGTTCGAAGGTGAGCCAGCCCTGGTCGAAGCCACCCCGCAGCCGCGACCCTGCCGACGGCATGGTGCTCCACACGCGCCACGACTGTCCTGAGCTATCGACGAACTCCCGGTAAGCCATGCCGGGCACGAGAGCAAACCTGATTCCAGCCGCACGCAGATCGCTCGATCGATCGCGATTGTGATCTGGATCACTCGCGGTCTGTGCGCTGCACCTCGTCCAATCGTTAGGCGTTACGCCTAACGATCTGCGCTCGGGATCGACCACAGCTCGACGCGACTGAGCACGCCGAGCGGGATCAGCACGAGTCGACGCTTCGTGTCGACGCCAATATCAGCGGGAGCGGGCACGTTCCGAACGAGGCGCTCATCGCGGCCGTTCGCGATCAGGTGCACGCTGGAATCCGTCCAGCTCGAGAGAAGAATCCGGCCATCGGCGAGGCCCTCGACTCCGTCCCACTTCCCATGGCCGCTGTCGAGCACCGCGCGCGCTGAGTCACCCTCGTGAAAGGTGAACAGTTTGCTGTTGAAGGGATCGAACGACACATACAGCCAGCGCTTCGCGGCCGCGTCCCATGTGATCCCGTTAGGCTTCATCAGCTGCGCGCCGGACGCCGCCACGCGCACCGCGTGATTCGGTCCCACCACGAATAGCTTGTCCCCCCCCGAGAAGATGACGCCCTTGTCCGTCATCTGAATGCCGGTGTCCGTGACGTGCAGCGATCCATCCGGGCCGACGGCGACGTCGTTGAGCAGTACAGCGCCGTAGGGCGCGAAGTCGATCGTGGCGAGGGCCCCGCCGCCATGCCGGTCGAAGCCGCGTAGTGCGTCGATGTCGCAGACCCAGAGCGTGTCGCCGTGTATCGCCATCCCCTTGGGCGCGTGCAACGTGACTCCGCGCGTTCCCCCCTGCACGAGCGTCTGAATGTCGTTGATGTTCGACGCGCGTACCCGGCTGATGTAGCCGTTGTTATCCTTGACCGAGCCGAAGCCGTTCATGTTGCTGACGAAGTACACGTCCTGATCGGCATCGTACTTCACCGACTCCGGCTCGTGGAAATCGATGATCGCGCCAACGCGCGTCGACCGTGCGTCGGTCTGGCGAGCGGAGGCCTCCCACTGATCGCCACAACCGATGGCGACGAGGCTCGTGATCAGAACGCCGCCGGCCATAAGGATGGCTCCGGAGCGGCGGCTGGCTGTCTCGCGACGCATTGTTCGTCTCCGACGAATTCCGCGCGAGATCTTGCAGGGATCGCGCCGACGGCCGACAATCCGGGGATGCGATCGATACTCATTCGTGCCGCCTGCGCGATGCTCCTGCCTTCCCTGGCGGCCGCGCAACCCGCGCCGGCACACGCTGCTCCCCCGACAGCCTCCCGACCTGCCGCTGACGATTGGCGCGGCTTCCTTCGCCTCTTCGACGCGTACGCCGATAGCGACCGCATCGTCGGCGCCAGCGTCCTCGTCATGCGCGAGGGTCGGGTGATCGACCGGCACGACTACGGCTGGGCCGACCGTGCCGCCCGCCAGCGCGTCGATGGGCGCACGCTCTTTCACTGGGGATCGATTACCAAAACGCTCACCGCGATCTCCATCATGCAATTGCACGAGCGCCGCGGTCTCTCGCTCGACGAGACGATCACTCGTTATGTGCCGGAGCTCCGTCAGGTGCACGATCCCTACGGCATGATCGACAGCATCACCCTCCGCATGCTGCTGTCCCACTCGGCCGGATTCCAGAATCCCACCTGGCCCTACACGAGCGGCAAGTCGTGGGAGCCATTCGAGCCAACGACGTGGAACCAGCTCGTCGCGATGATGCCGTACCAGGAGCTCCATTTTCGTCCCGGTTCCCGCTACTCGTACTCGAACCCTGGCTTCATTTACCTCGCGCGCGTCATCGAGCAGTTGAGCGGTGATCCGTGGGAAGCGTACGTGCAGAAGAACATCTTCGCGCCGCTCGGCCTGGGTCACAGCTACTTCGGCGCGACGCCGTACTATCTCGCGGCGGATCGCTCCAACAACTACACCGTCCAGCGCGACTCGACCGGTGCGATCGTCGAGACCACGAACGGCCGTGACTTCGAGCCGGGCATCACCATTCCGAACGGCGGCTGGAATGCGCCGCTCTCGGATCTCGCGACCTACGCAGCGTTTCTCACCGGTGCCTCCCAGGACGATTCGACGAGGCGCCGATACGATGTGGTCCTTCCGCGCACGTCGCTCACGAGCATGTGGCGCCCCCTGCATCCGATGAGCGAGAGCGCCGCCGCTCCCGATTCGATGGCGCTCTCGTTCTTCGTCGTTCATCGCGGGCCGGCAACAATCATCGGACACACCGGCAGCCAGGCCGGATTCCGATCGTTTCTCTTCTTCAATCCGGCCACGAGCGCTACGGTCATCGCCGCCTTCAACACGACGAATGAGGCCTCGCCCGCACGCGCGGCGTATGCGCGCATGTACGAGGCGGCGCTCGCCCTACTTCGTTGACCCCCGCACCGATGCGCCAATCTGTTCGCTCCGCGGTCTTTTTCTCGCTCCTGTCGCGAATGCTCATCGCGCAGGCGCCTACGCCCGCGCCCTTCCGGGTGGAGGAAACGACGATCGCCGACATTCACGCGGCCATGCGCGCGGGGACGCTGAGCTGCCAGGCGCTCGTCGAGCAATACCTGCGGCGCATCGAGGCGTATGACAAGAACGGGCCGGCGATCAACGCGCTCGTCGTCGTGAATCCGGCGGCCCTGCGCGTCGCCGATTCGCTCGATCAGCGATTCCGGCGCGAGGGGTTGATTGGACCGCTGCATTGCATCCCGGTCATCGTCAAGGACAACTTCGAGACGGTGGATCTGCCCACCACCGCTGGTTCGCTCTCGCTGCAAGGCTTCGTCTCCAACAAGGACGCCTTCCAGGTGCGGCGCATTCGCGAAGCTGGCGCGATCGTGCTTGCGAAGTCCAACATGGCGGAGTTCGCATTCAGTCCGTACGAGACGGTCAACTCGATCCTTCCCGGCTACACGAAGAATCCGTATGCGCTGGACCGCGTCACGGCGGGTTCGAGCGGCGGAACGGCCGCTTCTGTCGCGGCGAATCTCGGCGAGGTCGGTCTCGGCACCGACACTGGCAACTCCATCCGCGGCCCGTCGGCGCACCAGGCGCTCGTCGGTATCCGCTCCACGATGGGCCTAACGAGTCGCGCGGGCGTCGTACCTCTCAACCTCTCGGCGGACGTCGCGGGCCCGATGGCGCGAACGGTCGCCGACGCCGTCGCCGTGTTCCAGGTGATCGTCGGCTATGATCCGGCCGATTCCCTCACCCTCGCCGCGCGCGGCCGTCCGCTGCCTAACTACTCGGCGTCACTCGTCCGTGACGGTCTTCGCGGCGCGCGGATCGGCGTCCTCCACCAGGCCTACGATCGGCCGAGCGTCGACGCTGAGATCCGCGACGTCTTCGCCCGCGCCATCGGTGAGCTGCGGCTCGCGGGAGCCACGGTCGTCGACAGCGTGCCCATGCCCGAGCTCGACTCGCTCTTCCGCGTCCATCGCGGACAGTGCAATCCGTTCAAGTACGACCTCGAGCGCTGGATCGCGAGCACCGGCGGGCGCACACCAGTGAAGACTCTCGACGAGATCATCCGGTCGAACCGCTATCACCCGTCTATTCAGAAGCGGCTCGAGCTCGCGCAGGCCGTCGATCAATCGCCCGAGCAAAATCCGGGGTGCAAGGATCGCGAGCAATTCCGCGAAGATCTTCGCACCACAGTGTTGCACGCGATGGATGCGCTCAAGCTCGACGCGTTGGTCTATCCGACATGGAGCAATCCGCCACGGTTGATTGGTGATCTCAACACCCCGGCCGGCGACAACAGCCAGCTCTTTTCGCCGAGCACGGGCTGGCCGGCGATCACCGTGCCGATGGGGTACACGCGCGGCACGCTTCCCGCCGGTATGACCATCTTCGGTCGGGCGTGGAGCGAACCGCTCCTCATCCGCCTCGCGTACGGCTACGAGCAGGCGTCGCACTATCGCCACCCCCCATCCACGACACCGCCGCTGCGCTAGGGCGATGCGATTCAAGAACGCGAACATGCCGCATCCCCCAGTCCATCCGAGATACGCTGGACGCACCTCGAGAGCCCGGCCGCTCCTTCTCCTGGCTCTCCTGGCCTCCACGGGATGCTTTGTGCACCACAGTGAAGAGCCACCGGCGCCGCTTCGCTCGCCGGTGCGCGATTCGCTCATCGCCGTGGATGGATCCCGCGGCGACGCGGTGGCGCGACAGGGCTACGCGACGGCGGCAACCTCTTGGCTCGACAGCGCCGTCGTCTATCTGCGAGCTGGCGCACCGATCGTTTATGGTCGGAGCGAGGCGCTGTCGCTCCTGGGCGATGGCGTCCAGGAGCGCGCCACCTTTCAGTGGCGGCCACTCGGCGGCGGCGTCTCCCGTGACGCGCGCGAGGGCTACACCTTCGGTATCGCCACCATCGCCGCGCCTAACGGCGAGGGGCCGCCGACGATCCGCTCCGACCGATACATCGCCTTCTGGCGCCGCGCCGGGAATGGCGGTTGGCGTATCGTCGCTTATGCCGATGTCGGCGGCCCACCGCTGTCGGCGAATGCATCCGTGCCATCGGCGGAATTGCCGCCGATGATGTCGGTGCCACGAGGGCGCCGCGCCGACGCGGTACGGCAAGTCCGCCAGGCGGACAGCGCGTTCGCTCTCGCGGCAGATCTTCAAGGCACCGGCTTAGCCTTCGCGCAGTATGTCGCGCCGCAGGGTGTGGTCTTCTCCGGATCGGAGATCGTGATCGGGACGGAAGCCGTCGGCGCCCTCTTCGACGAACAACAGCGTGCGGGCGGCACCCTCAACTGGCGTCCCGTCTATGCCGACGCGGCGGAATCGGGCGATCTCGGCTTCACCGTCGGTGAGTATGTCTTCACAGGTCGCGGGACGACGAGTACCGTCGTTCAACGCTTCGGAAAATACCTCACCGTCTGGAAGAAGCAGGTTGGCGGCGAGTGGCGCTTCGTCGTCGATGGGGGTAATACGAGCCCAACTCCGAATCGTTAGGCTCCGTCCGGCGACTCACCAGTCGCCGCGGCGCTCGCCGCGGAGATAGGCGCGCGCCAGCGTCGCGAAGATTCCACCGTAGGTCACGATGTACGCTCCCCAGCGAAAGACTTCCGCGAAAACCGGATCGGTCGTGTGGAACGCGAAGGCGAACACCACGAGGCCCGCCACGCACCAGACGACGCACAAGACGCCGGTGCGGAACAGATCTCGTGACCGATCCCGCTCCGCCTGACGGTACTCCTCTTTGCGCTTCTGCTGCAGCTCGTCGTAATAGCGTTTCGGGATGGGCATCGACTTGACCTTCAGGGAATGTGGAGCGTGAGGTCGAGCCGCCGTACCTCGCGCTGGGTCATCGGCGACTGGACGAGACTCGCGCCATTTCGGCCGCGGTGCGCGCGAAGCGTGTAACGCACACCAGCCGGAATACCGCAGAGCGCGTAACGCCCGCGGCTGGATGCCGTGCTCTCGATCCGTGTCGGCTCTGTGCGCAACCCCGCGGTGCCTTGTCGCGAGATCGTCGTCCACTCCGCCCGCACTGTCGCGCCAGACGCTCTGGTTTCGGCCGTGTCACGCACGAAGCCGAGGATGATAGACGAGGTATCCGCCATCATCTCGCCGCATAGCTGCGCCGCCAGTGTGCGCGGCGTGGGCAGTGCGAGATCGAGCTCCTTCGAGTCTCCCGCACTGAGCACGGCGTCGCGAGTGGGAGGCTCGAGAAGAAGTGAATCGAGGCGAGGTGCGAGAACACTCACCATATACTTTCCCGGCGGAATCGAATCGATGGTGTAGCTGCCGTCCGCGCCCGTCACAGCGGCGAGCGTTGTGCCGGAGAGAAAGACGCGTGCTCCCACCATAGGCGTTCCGCGCAAGCTGTCGAAGACCGTGCCGCTGAGCGCAGCACCACTCACACGTGCGGTTCCCGCCGGCATCACCTCGAGGAGCTCGGCACCCTGCTCTCGAACCCGAACCACCGTCGTTTGCCATTCGCTCGGTTGCGCGCTGAAGGCGCCCTGGTGCCGCTCGAGCGCCGGAGTCCGAATGTACCACCGCCACACGATCCACCGCCCGTCGGGAAGAGGACGGAACTCGACACGACCGCCAGCGCGATTCGGGTCGGCGTCGAAAGGCAAGTTCACATAGCCGTACTCCAGATACCGCAGCTCCGCACTCGCGCGATCGAGCCAGAGTACGCCGCGCACCTCGACACGACGTTCGGGCCCATCGCTCGTTAGGCGCAACGGATCGAACGCGAGCCCGATGAGATCGTCGCGACGACCTTTGTCGGGCATCTGGACGCGGAAGCAATGCGTATCGAGAAAGCGATCGGAGAGCAGAACGCCAGCGTCCGGCGCGAACAGCGTGCTGCCCTTCATGACGTCGCCGTCGGCGTAGCCGACGCGTGCGAGCTGTTCCGGATCCGCGCTCACGAACGGAGTGACTGCTTCACCCTCCATCTCGACCTGTTCCTCGGATCGAACGGCCAGGCTTCGCGGTTCGAGATCGCGGTCGAACTTGCGCCAGCGCACGGCGAATCGATGCGGATTGCGTCGCGTTCGCGCCGCGGCTTGCGCCATCTGCGTCAGCTGGGTGGCATTGAGCGCCTTTCGCGCCTCATTCCATAGCTCGGCGGTCGCGACTCCCTCCTGCGGACGCACCACGCAGCGCCGATCGGCGGTCACCGTCAGCGCACGAAGGGAAACCGCTTCGCTGACGATCGTGATCGGTACGTCGAGCTTTTCTCCCTGCCTGACGAGAAAGGGAGGCGTGGTCGATGATCGGAAGCCGACCCGCTCGACGCGGACCGCGTACGGTCCGGCGAATGGAGCGCGAAACTCGAAGCCGCCGCCGTCCTCGGCGAGCTTCGTCGTCAGCGGGTGGCCCACCGAATCCAGGAGGGTGACGATCGCGCCCACCACCGGAGCGCCGTCACCCTTTCCCACCACTCTACCAGCGATCGTCTGCGCGCTCGCGGCGCGCGTCACGATCATCAGCGCACACAGTGCACTGGTTCGACGCGAGTATGGGAATGTGTAGGAGCTCATGTAGTGGCTCTCGTCAAGACAGCACGCGAGATGGTCAACGCACCCATGATGGCGGCTGGAACTACGTCTGAAAAGGCCGGATACGTCCGGATGCCCCGAGGAGCAACGAGGGCGCATGCCGCTCGACACGATCTGTTCCTCACTGCCACACCTGAGACGAGGGAGAGTACCAATGCAGAAGCACGCGTTGACGCTGGCGACGGCACTACTTGGCGTCGGAGTTCTCACGGCTTGCGGAAGCGACAAGCCGACCCAACCGAGCAACATCACCTATGTGGCCACTCTCAGCGGCGCGAACGAGAAACCAAATTCCAACACGTCGACGGCAACAGGGAGTTGGACGGGTGTGCTGAACCCGACGACGAACGTCATGACCTACACGTTGACGTACTCCGGGCTCACCCCGAGCAGCAGCGGGGCGCACATTCACGCACAGTCCGATGCAAGCGGGACGGCGAACGTGGTGCTGAACTTCGCGACCTTCGCTGGCGCGACCACCGCGTTCACGACCGGGAACACCTCCGGCACGGCTGCCGGCACCGTGAACATGGCGGGCGGTACGGTCGCCGGCCTCACAATCACTGGCGATTCGCTCCGAAAAGCGATGGATGCAGGCATGGCATATGTGAACGTCCACAGCACCCCGAGTTTCGGCGGCGGCGAGATTCGAGGCCAGATCCACAAGCAATAGTTGCCCGGTTGCCTAACGAAAAGGGCCGCGGCAACTCGCCGCGGCCCTTCTAGCACCTAGCACCAAGCGCCTCAGTAGATGTACACCTTCGTCCCGACAGGCACGTACGTGTACAGCCACTCGATGTCCTCGTCGCGAAGCCGGATGCAGCCGTGCGTCGCCGCGAGACCAATCGACTCCTTGTCGGGAGTGCCGTGCAGCAAATATCCGTCACCGAGATCCAACCGGTATTTCCCCAACTCGCCTTCCACGCGACGGTTTGCCGTACCCGTCGGAGGAACGTAGAGCGTGCTGTCGAATACGATATGCTCGTCTACCGGAAGCTGGTAGAAGTGCGAGTCCTTCCCAATCACCCCGACCAGCGTGTCGCGCACCACGAGCGAACGGCCATCCGACAGCTTGATCGGCTGCCCCCGCTCGATCTTCCGGAGCTTGAGATCGTACTCGCTCGCGACCTCCGCGTAGAGCCAATCGGGCGGAATCCAGACCGGGTCGGCTTCCTTGCGGAGGACCGTTCGAATCCCACGCGGGGTGCGGAAGGTCCAGGCGCGCCTTCCGTACTTCAGGGTGGTCCCCTTGGCCGTAGCTACCGGCGTGTCCAAGACGGTGTCCTCACCGACGATGGCCCATAGCCGCTTTTCCTGTAGGGAGACGATCAGACGAAAACCCTTGGACTTGTCGGCAACGTTCTTCGCCGAGACCCACTCCAGGCTATCGGTTCGAGAGCGAAAACGACGCTCGGAAGAAGCGGCCACGACCATTGGCTGCGAATTGGGCACCGGCGTCGTGTCCTGCGAGGCCAGCGTCACCGTGCGCCGCGGCGACTCGTCATCCGCGCGAGCACCCGAATGCTGGGCAGAGGCGCAGGACGGCAGGAAAGCCAGGACGAACAGTGACAGCTTTTTCATCGATTCGCGCTGTGGTTGCGTGGTCGCCATAACAGTAGAAGATAATCGTGCCGCCCCGCTTCGTCGCGGGGCGGCACGATGAAACACTAGCCCCGCTCGCTTAGAACTGGATTCCCAACGTGATCGGAATCGTGTTCGCCTTCGTGTACGGGAAACCGTTGTTCGAGGACGGCGAGAAGCTCATATACCGCGTCTCGAGGAACAGGCCCGTCATCCGGCCGAAGTTGAAGTTGAAGCCTGCGCCAGCGTTCCAGCCCCACTCGGTATCGGCATCACCGAACGAGACCGTGTTGCCGCCGGTGACTGGGGTGGTGGAGTAGCCGAAGAGCCGGCTCGCGCCGCCACCGCCGAGGACGTAGAAACGGCTCCAGCTGCGACCGAGCGGAACACGGAGCTTGATGTCGCCGTTGAGTTGCGCAACGGTCACGTCAGACGGATGGTACTGTGTCGCGCCGCTCGTGAAGTTATTCGCCGCCAGCCGGCCGTAGGTTCCATCGACCCGAAGGCCGAAGGGGTTGCCTGTGAAATCCACGCCGATCGGTACCGTGACGTGCCAGCCCGTGCCATATCCACCGCTCGGGTTGGTCCCGCCGATGTTCATCGAACTGGAGATGTCGCCCTGCGTCAGCGTGGCGCCACCACCGATACCGATGTACGCCCCACCTCCCCAACGACGCAACCGAAGCGCCAAAGCCTCGGCACGAGCGATCGAATCTGCGCGTGCTATCGAGTCCTGCCGTGCCCGCTCCGCCGCTGCAACCGAATCCTGCCGACGACGTTCCGCAGCAGCGATCGAGTCACGACGCATCTGCTCGACACGCGCGACGGAATCCTGCCGGGCCCGCTCTGCTGCTGCAATCGAATCCTGCCGTGCACGCTCCGCCGCCGCGATCGAATCCTGATTCACGGTCGGGGTTGGTGCCGGCTGCGCAGCGACTTCACCTGTCGAGGTGTTCCGATCCTTGCTGATCGGAATGCGCTGCGACGAACGTGCCGTACGACGCGCTGAATTGCGTCGGGTGGTGGTGGTGCGGCGAGTCGAGTCCGTCTGCTGCGCCTTCACAGTCGACACGCCTCCCAACGTCAGGGCGATCGCGAGGCCGATCGCACAGCTACTCGAAAACCCAATTCGCATTGTCTCCTCCCACTATGCCGCCCTCCGCGTTCAAGCCCCCGCGGGCGACCTTGCGGGCGGAGCATCGGATCCAGTCGGCGACTTCTCCCTTCCGACTCGACGAAGGTGGGGCTCACCTTCGATTGCCCCGCTTCATCGCGGGACATCCTTGCGACCCACTTCGTTCTGCGGCCGCCCCAATTGATGGGGTGGTCCGCCGATGCCGGTCGCGCTCCGAGCGACGACCATCGTCGCGGCACTCGGGACAGAGGCATCCTGCGTGCCGCCGCGTCCCTGAATCGCTGACAGCTTCGAGGCAAATTTCTGGTGATCTGCGGTGCCTGTCCGTCGGTGACACAGATCACCCGATTGACGTGCTCGCCTCCATCAAAGACGTCTAAACATCAGGGCGTACGCACTCAGCCAGCGCTGCGCGCGGCATCATCAACGGCGAGCCGGAAAGTTGCGACGCATCCGCGAGCATTCTTCCTGTTCTCCAGCGACAATGAGCCGCCGTGCGCTTCGGCAATCTGGCGCGAGAGTACCAGCCCAATGCCTGAACCTTGAGGCTTTGTCGTGAAGAACGGCACGAACAAATTCGCGCTGCTCGGCAACCCAGGGCCATCATCCTCCACGAGGATTGCTACCGTGCCGTTTTGGCGTGTCCATCGGATACAGACTGCACCGTCGGTCTCGAGCGATGCATCGACCGCATTGCGTAGCAAGTTTATAAGAAGCTGATCGAGCTGATCGCCATCGGCGCGAATCACGGTCGGAGGTCCGGCTTCGACACGAACGGGCAACCGGGTCTCGAGCGCGGCAACGCGACGAACCCACGTGCCGACATCGAGTGGAAGACGATGTGGTGCAGGGAGCCGAGCCAGCCGCGCGTAGGCCGACATGAAGCGGATCAACGCTTCCGAGCGCCCGCCTATCACTGATAGCCCGCGTCTGATGTCATTGTCGACGTCGCTCGCGCGAACGGGCCGATCGAGCAACGTCTGCAGACTGCCCGCGATTGATTTGATTGGCGCGAGCGAATTGTTGATCTCATGGCTGAGTACGCGCACCAGCCGCCGCCACGCCTGCAGCTCTTCCTCGCGCAACGCCTTCGTGACGTCGGCGAGCACGAGCAACGTGTGCGGACGACCATTCTGACGGAACGAGCCGCGCCGTACCTCCCATCGTCCCGCGCCGCCGGGAAACGTCACGTCCATGGTCCGCGGCGACTCACCAACGAGACAATCCGCTAGGCCCACTTGTTCGGCCGATCGTCCGAGCAGCCGTTCCGCGACATGTCCGAGCAGTCGTTCGCCAGCGCTGTTCACGAGTCGCAGGCGCTCATCGTCATCGAAGGCGAACACGGCGACGTCGATGTCGGCCATGACTGTGCGAAGGAGCGCGGTGGCTTCCATCGCGCCGAGTCGCTGCGTGCGCAACGTCTCGCCAAGCAGGTTCGCCTCGAGGTACGCGAGCCCCAACGCGTCGTCACGCTCGGCGCCCCGCGCCCGGATGGAGTAGTCCCCTTCGCGCAGCGCCGCCAGCATGTTCGATAGCGTCTGCAGAGGCCTAACGACACGTTCGCGCAGCACGAATGCCGTAATGAGCCATGAGCCGAGGACGAAGATGCCGAGCGTCCATTGCACCTTCGCGCTGTAATCGTCGCGCCAGAGCAGGACGAGCGAGACGATGATGCCGGGCAAGCCGGCGACCAACGCGAGTTGCAGCACGCGTCGCTCGTGAGGCGCCAGGGGCTTCTCTCGGCGGTCAGCCATCGGTGGTCGGTTGACGATGGTACTGGGTGAACGGTGATCGGTGAGTCGTGATCGGTGCTCCGCAATCACAGTTCACGGTTCACCGACCACCGTCAACCCATCACAGTTCGTAGGCGGCGATCCGGCGATAGAGCGCGCTTCGCGAGAGCCCGAGCGCTTGCGCGGCGCGGCTGACGTTACCGTCGTATCGGCTCAGCGCTTTCTGAATGAGGAGGCGCTCGACCTCCTCGAGCGTCAGCTCTTCCAGCCGCGGCGCGGCCGTCGACGCGCCGCGGAGGGCGAGATCGGCGCCCCGAACCTGCTCACTCTGGGCGAGCAGCACGGCGCGCTCGACGGCATGATCGAGCTCGCGGATGTTTCCCGGCCAGGCGTGTTCGAGCAGCAGCTGCATTGCCCCTGGATCGAATCCGGTGAGGTGCTTGCGGTAACGCGCCGCATGACGCCTCAGGAAATGCATCGCCAGCGGCGGAACGTCCTCGCGCCGCTCTCGGAGTGGAGGCAGATGCAGCTCGATGGTATTGATCCGGAAGAGCAGATCCTCGCGGAACCGCCCCGCCGCCACCTCATCGTTCAGCCGCGCGTTCGTCGCCGAGATCACGCGCACATCCACATGGCGTGCCTTCGACGAGCCGACGCGCTCGACGTCCCCCGTTTGCAGCACGCGGAGGAGCTTCGCCTGGAGCGCGAAGGGTACGTTCCCGATCTCGTCGAGAAAGATCGTCCCGGTGTCGGCGAGCTCGAAACGGCCAACACGATCGGTCTTCGCATCCGTGAACGAGCCCTTCACGTGACCAAAGAGCTCACTCTCGAATAGCCCTTCCGACAGGCCGCCCATGTTCACGGGAATGAACGGCTTCTGCGCCCTTGCCGACGATGCGTGCAGCCACTGCGCCACCAGCTCTTTGCCGGTGCCGTGCTCACCGGTGATGAGTACATTCGCATCCGACGGCCCGACCCGCTCCATGAGCTGGAGAATCGGCTTCATCTTCGGCGAGTCGGCGATGAGGCGCGGAAGGTTGTCGCGTCGCAGGAGTCGATTCTCGCTCTCGAGACGGCGGGCGCGCCGGAGCGCGCGCCCCAGCTCGACCTGAGTTCCGAGAATCGTCATCAGGCGTGCGTTGTCCCACGGTTTTTCGATGTAATCGCGAGCGCCGCGGCGCATCGCCTCGACCGCGCCTTCCACGCTTCCCCACGCCGTCATCACGATGATCGGCAGGTCGGGTTCGAGGCCGCCCAGTTGCTGCAGCAAGTCGAGACCCTCCTTACCCGACGTCGTGTCGCGCGTGTAGTTCATGTCGAGCAAGAGCGCGTCGTAGTCGCGCTTCTCGAGCGCCGACAGGACGGCCGACGGCGAGGTGGCCGTATCGATGTCGTAGCCGTGCGTCTTGAGGAGGAGCCGGAGCGCCTCGAGAACGTCGGCCTGATCGTCGGCGACGAGGACGTGCGGTCGAGACTGGAGGTCGTGTAAGGGCATGTAGTGGAAAGCTGGAACAAACGAGGGTCCATATGCCAGCCCTCGCGAGCGCGACGCGCGACGATGGGATCGAGAGTCCTACAAGCGCACACAAAAAGGGAGCGAAACGAGATGCTCGTTCCGCTCCCCTTCCTGGTGGCCGCGCCGAGAATCAGCGGGCGATGGCGCCTTCGGTGCCAGTGATCCAGCCGTCCTTGAGCTCCACGATTCGATTGCCAAAACGCGCGTTCTCCTCGGAGTGCGTGACCTGAATGATCGTGGTTCCCTCGGAGTTGAGACGCTTGAAGAGCTCCATGATCTCGCGGCCCTGGCTCGAGTGCAGGTTGCCGGTGGGCTCGTCGGCGAGAATGAGCTTCGGCTTGGCTATGACGGCGCGCGCGACGCCGACAAGCTGCTGCTGACCGCCAGAGAGCTGCCGGGGATAGAGATCCTTCTTGCCGACCATGCCAAAGCGGTCGAGCGTATCGCCGACGATCGCTTCACGCTCCGATTTCTTGACGTTTCGATACGAAAGCGGGATGTCCAGATTCTCGGCAACGGTGAGGTCGTCGATCAGATGGTACTGCTGGAAAACGAAGCCGATGTGCTCCTTGTTGAGCGCGACGCGCTGCTTGTGACTCATCGCGTGAACGGGATGGCCGACGAAATAGAACTCACCGGTCCATGCGCTATCGAGCATGCCGAGGATCGAGAGGAGCGTCGACTTGCCGGCACCCGACGGCCCCATGATCGAGATGAACTCGCCGGGCTGCACGTCGAAGGTGATGCGACGCAGGACATACATACGCCCGGCCGGCGTCTCGAACACCTTCTCGAGATTCCGCATGGCGATGAGCGGGCCAGTGATGGGCGCGGGCTCGGCGGCGGCAAGCCGCGATTGCGTCGACGAAGAGAACAGACCCATTGAAAGCTCCAGAGGGGCGAGGGCGGAGCCGGATCGAGCCGGCTCCGGTTGCCGAAAAGTAGCTGTGATGCGATGGCGGGACAACGAAAGGGCGGGTGTTTAGCAAGCGCTAAACACCCGCCCCTCGACGCTCCATGCGTCAGGCGTGGGCCTGACCCGGGCGACTCTCCTCGACGACACGGCCATCGAAGAGATGGACCGAACGGTCCGCGTGGGCAGCGTAGCGGGGATCGTGCGTCACCATGCAGATGGTGGCACCGCCACGGTGCAACTCGCGAAGGAGCTCCATCACCGCTTCGCCGTTCGTCGAGTCGAGGTTTCCCGTCGGCTCGTCGGCGAGGAGGATGAGAGGATCACCGGCCACGGCTCGGGCGACAGCGACGCGCTGCTGCTGACCGCCGGAGAGCTGCGCCGGGTAGTGCTTCATGCGATGGCTCATCCCAACGCGCTCGAGCGCGTCCTGGACCCGCTGCTTGCGCTCGCTCGCGGACATGCCGCGATACGTCAGGGGCAGCTCGACATTCTCATAGACCGTGAGATCGCCGATGAGATTGAATGCCTGGAAGATGAAGCCGATCTGGCGATTACGAATGCGCGCCCGCTGCGATGGCGTGAGCTGCGCGACCGACTCGCTGGCCAGTGTGTACTCGCCTTCCGTGGGCGTGTCGAGCAGACCGAGAATCGAGAGCAGCGTCGTCTTGCCGCATCCGGACGGCCCAGCGATGGCGACGTATTCCCCCGGCTGCACCTCGAGATGGATGTCCTGAAGTGCGTGCGTCTCGACCTCGTCCGTGAAGAAGATCTTCTTCAGGCCGGCAAGCCGGATCAGCGGCTGATTGCCGTCACCGGTCATCGTACCGGCGGAGAGGGGCGACGTAGACTGCTTGGCTGCGGACTCAGGCATTGTGGGAGGGGCTAGGGGTTTGGGCCTAGGGAGGAGGGGCGAGGGACTTACTTGAGTCTGACGCGAGAGGTGTTGTCCCACGTCGACATGTCGGAGATGATGACGCTGTCGCCAACTGCGAGACCGCCGTTGACGACGATGGTGTTCACGGAGGCGCGTCCGAGCTTCACGTTCACCCGGCTCGCATAGCCGGAGCCCTTCTCGACCTTGAACAGGCCAACAGTGCTCTCGGCCTGGCCATACGCTGGGCGGCCGACGAAGGTGACATCCTTGAGCTTCTCGATCTCGATCGTGCCGTCGACGCTGAGGTCCGAGCGGGCGCCGTTGGGCAGTGCGCCATCGAGCGCGACCTCGACCGTGACGGTTCCAGCTTGCGACGACGGATCGGCGCGAATGACGTGCCCCTCGACCGTGCCGTTGTTGTGCAGGTCGATCACGGCGCGCTGACCGACGGCGACATCCTTGGCCTGCGTCTCGGGAACGCGCAACACGGCCTTGAGGCGGCCCGGCTGCGCCACCCGCGCGAGCTCGATACCAGAGTTGACCCACTGGCCGAGCTCGAGCTGCGGATTGCCTAACGATAAGAGCTGACCAGCCTCGCCGGCCGTCACGCGCATCGCCGACACGCGATTGCGCTGCTCCTGCAGAATCCGCTTGAGCCCAGTGATCTGATCCGCCTGGAGATCGAGCTGCTGTTTCTGCGCAGCCTGCATGTCGGCGTAGCGTTGACGCTCGAGATCGAGGCGGCGCTTCAGCTCGGTGACCTGATCGTGCGCAGCCGCGACCTCGTTCTTGCTTGCGAGGTCCTTCTTGGCCAGCGAGTCGGCGACCGCCGCGACGCGGAGCGCGTTCTGATATTGTGTCACGAGCTGCGCGACGGCCCCTTCCTGCGACATCATGCCTTGCTGCAGCGAGGTCTTCAACTGAGCGAGAGCAGAATACGACTGCGTGAGCTGCTGCTGATACTGCAGCGTCTGCAGATCGATGTCTGGATTGCTCAGCGTGAGAATCGTCTCGTCGGGTGTGACACTGACACCGGGGCGCACCGGCAAGGTCTCCACGCGTCCGCTGGTCGTGGCGACGATGATCCGGACGTGTTCGGGAACGAGCGTTCCCGGCGCGTTCACCGAGATCGTCATGTCGCCCTTCTTCACCGTGTCGATCCAGAGCGTGGCGCGCTCGACGGGCGGCGCTGCCGGCTTGAGCCGACTGATGAATGCGGAGATGACGAGCACGCCAACGATAGCAACGCCGCCGGCGACGTACTTCTTCGTCTTTTTGGGTGGCTCGCGCTTGATATCCAACGGAGTCCTCTGGTGCTGGGAAGCGAGTGGTGTGGGCGTGAAGCTAACAGTACGTAAGGGAAGGACCATGCCCGCTTGCAATATGTGCCTAACTACTTTCGCGGCATAGTCTTTACGCCACTCCAGACTTGGCTTCTACGCCTCCCTTGGCCGGCTATGGGATTTTGTGTCCCACAACCGAACAGGGATGCGGTTCCACACCGCCGCTGCGTCGCGGCATTTTCGATCCCAAGACCTCTGTTTGACAATCGGATTCGACAATAGGTTGTTGGAGGTCGCCGAGGGCTCCTCGATAACGACCAGTCTTTCGGACAATTGATTCTCTGGGTTTCAGGGTGTGTTAGGCCATCCTGAAACGGTCTCATGTGATGCGCGCTGGCTCGCGCGCTGGGGAGGGTTCCGCCGATGGCATTCCTCCGGATGGTTGTGCGGTCGTTCGCGCTCGTTGGGCTGGGTGCCGCCTGGTTGCAGGCGCAGTCGACGCATGCGCATGTGTTCGTCGCCCCGCAGGGGCGCGCGAGAATCGCCACCATCGCTCCGCCGCCCCCTCCGCACACACCCACGACTTTTGGCCAGACGGTTTTCGAGAATTATCCAGTCATCGTCTTGCCCGACGGTCGGGTACTGGTCGACCTCGGCAATGGGTACGAGCAGGTTGCCCGCACCTGTCCTTACGCGTATGGCTATGCGTGCCAGAGCTACGGATATCCAATCGCGCCCCAGACGCCGCTCTTCTCGGAACTCGCGCCGCCGACGTATGTCCCGCCTCGTTATGCACCCCCGGCCTACGGTGCCCCGTATTACCCAACGCCGAGCTATCCGGCGGGCGGCTATGGCAACTACGCGCCCCCTGGCTACTCACCGTACTATCCGCCGAGCTACGGAGCGCCGAGCTACGGCGGCTGTCCTCCGGGCTACGTACCGACCGGCAGCTACCCACCGTGCGTCGATCCGTACAGAGCGCCTGTAGCGCCAGCAGCGATGCCTGCGGCAGGTGCCGTGCGTGCGGCGCCGGCAACTCGTCGCCCACCCGCTGCAGCGGTCCTCACGCCCCGCGTGCGCCGCTAAACGACGCTCGGCGTCGACGAGGCCGAGGCAGCCTAGCGAGAGTGCGAGTGCTGCTCGGCGCGGTGGCGCCGGCGCTCTCACTTCTCGTTGCGTTCCACGCCACCGGCGCGCAGGCGAAGGATTCGCTCCGGAAGGATTCGCTCGTCCGGACCGATTCCGTCGTCATGCCTCGGGTCGACACGGCTCGTCCTCCGATCAGGCTCTGCGCGGGCGGCGATGTCACGTTAGGCACCAACCTGGACACGCTCTGGGCAAAGACGGCGGCGCGAAGACTTCGCGCCGATTTCCAGCTCAGCGACACTCCGGATGCACTCCTCGCTGCACTCAAGCCGCTCTTCGGGGACGCCGACGTCGTGCTCGTGAACGTCGAGGGCGCGATCGGCGACGGGCTCGCTGCGCGCAAGTGTGGAAAGAAGGCGTTGAACTGCTTCGCATTTCGCCAACCCGTGGCGACAGCAGCTGCCCTTCGACGGCTCGGTGACAGTGCCGCGGTCGTCGGAAATGTCGCGAACAACCATGCGCGCGATGCCGGCGACGATGGTTTTCTCGTCTCCCTGTCGCATCTCACGCGGGCTGGAATTCTCGTCACCGGAGCGGACACCCTCGCGACGCCCGTGGTGACGAGACGCGGCGATACGATTGCGGTACTCGGGTTCTACACGTCGAGTGATAGCCCGGACGCGCGCGACCTGGACGCCGTGCGCCGTCATGTGGCGCGGGCCGTGGCGCGTTGGGGAACCGTCGTCGTCACGATGCATCTCGGCGCCGAGGGCGCGGGCGCGCAGCGCACCCGCGACTCGACAGAGGTATTTCTCGGCACGATCGATCGTGGTAATCCGGTGGCATTCGCCAACGCCGCGCTGGAGAGCGGTGCGACGCTCGTGATCGGCCACGGACCCCACGTGCTCCGAGCCGCGGAGTGGCGCGATGACCGGCTCGTGCTGTATTCGTTAGGCAATCTGCTGACGTATGGTCCCTTTCGTCTCGCCGAGCCGATGAACCGGGGCGTGGTGGCGTGCGCCGAGATCGACTCGGCGCGGCACGTACGCGGGGCGTGGCTGCGACCCACAATGCAGCTCGCGCCGGGGGTGCTGCGACCCGACAGCACGGGGCGCGCGGCCGTTCTCGTCGACTCGCTGAGTGCTCTCGACTTCCCGGTGACGGGCGTGCTCGTGGGAGCGGACGGCGTACTGCGACGACGCGCTACGGCGGATTCGGTTCCCGCCCCGCCAGTGCCTCCCCGGCCGCGCGGCCGCCGGCGTGATTAGCGCCTAACGAAAACGGCGCCGCTTTCGCGGCGCCGCCCGGTCACTACACTCACCGCTCGGGAGTGGCGAGGAGTCCAATCGATGTTGGGGGATCGGGAGCCCAGGGGATTCTTGCCACGCCGCGCCAGATCTTGATCTTCGGTGCCGGCGCGCGGTTCAAGGGACTCTCGATGACACGACCGGCGACGCTGCTCGCATGAACGAAGCGCCCGTTGCCGATATAAATCCCGATGTGGCTGACGTTCGCCTTCGCGTTCGAGGCGAAGGTGAGTAGGTCACCGGGGCGGAGGAGCGACGTGTCGCGATCCACTGGGACGCCAACAGCCGCCTGCTGTCGCGCCGTACGCGGAACGATCATCGCAAACCGCGCCATGACGTACTGAACGAGGCCGCTGCAGTCGAAGCCTCGCTGCGGCGATGCGCCACCGTGCTTGTACCGGGTGCCGATCTGGGCGCGGGCGAGCGAGACGATCGAATCCCGCAGTGAGCTCGCGGAGGCACTCATCCCGGCCAAAACCGGAATGGGCGATTGAGCGCTCCCGACCGCCGGAAGAGTGAGGCACATGAGCGCAATGAGCACGGCGATTTGGCGCCTGGGGCGTCTAACCGACATGCGGCGCACTCTGCATTGATCCATGCGTCACCTCGAGCGTGAGACCGGCCTGTGCTGTATGACGAATCACAAGGGACAGCGGAACGAGGCCCCAAGCTGCCAACAGCGAGCTCAACAGGATGTGACCGGCCGCACAAAAGCGCCGGGGTGCTGCTAGACCATCAGCCGCCTCGAATGCTTCAACATCTTATGCCAAAACGCCTTACGTCGGCGTACGATCAACGAATACCAAGAATCTTATGCGTCTGCAGGCTCAGCCGCCAACGCGGATGCTGCTGACAGTACCAAACGGCCGCTCTTGTATTCTCGACCAAATCAGGCCCGTCCATAGGCTGCAAGAAAAAATGCTCGAACGCTAGAGCCTCGTAACGCTCGGGTTCGGCGCCCACCTGTGGATAGACAAGTTTGAGCTCGTTTCCGTTTGCGACCACTAGATCGGCGTTGGCCTTTGGGCTTACACAGATCCAATCGACCCCGGCAGGTGGAAGCAGTGTGCCGTTGGTTTCAATCGCCACCTGGAAACCCCGACCGTGCAACGAATCCACCAGCTCGGTGTCGAGTTGCAAGAGGGGCTCGCCGCCTGTGCACACCACGAATCGACGAGCGCGACCGGCTTCGCCCGGCCACTTGGCAGCGACGGCATCGGCCAATTCGGCCGAGCTCCGAAATCGGCCACCGTCGGGACCGATGCCAACAAAGTCGGTGTCGCAGAAGGAGCAGATCGCCTTCGCGCGATCGGCTTCGCGCCCCGACCACAGATTGCATCCAGCGAATCGACAGAAAACAGCCGCGCGGCCGCTGTGAAAGCCCTCTCCCTGGAGGGTAAAAAAGATCTCCTTCACGGCGTAGCTAGGCATATCGCGCAGGGTCCTTCGTTCCGAGCCGGGCAAAAGCATCCAGACGTAACTGACATGCATCGCAGCGGCCGCAGGCCTTCCCATCCGTTGTCGGATCGTAGCAGCTCGAGGTCATGGCGTAGTCGACGCCGAGCTCGAGGCCGAGCCGAATGATCTCGGGCTTGGCCAGATGGAGGAGCGGCGCGCGAATGTGGACCGGTGTCGCTCCTTCAACGGCGCGTCGCGTTGCGAGATTCGCCATGCGCTCGTAGGCGGCGATGTACTCGGGCCGGCAGTCGGGGTACCCGGAGTAATCGATGGCGTTCACGCCGATAAAGATCTCCGACGCGCCGAGCACCTCGGACCAGGCGAGGGCATAGGAGAGAAAGATCGTATTCCGGGCAGGGACGTAGGTGATCGGAATCCCCAAACGCATCTCGTCGTGTGAGCGATCCTTTGGCACGGCCTCGTCGCTCGTGAGGGCCGAGCCGCCGAAGGTGCGAAGATCGATGTCGACGATGATGTGCTCGCGCGCGCCGAACTGCCGCGCGATACGTCGCGCGGCGTCCACCTCGACAGCGTGCCGCTGGCCGTAACGAAAAGTCATCGCATGGGTGGTGAAGCCCGCATTCACCGCATAGGCGAGGAGCGTCGTCGAGTCGAGTCCGCCGCTGAGCAGAACGACAGCCGACTGGCCGTGCGCGGTGGCGGTCGCGTCCATCACCGGAGCGCCTGATCGAAGTCCTCGATCAAGTCGTCCACGTGCTCGAGACCGACGGACAGGCGAAGGAGGTTCTCGGGAGCGCGCGTACCCGGGCCCTCGACGGATGCCCTGTGCTCGATGAGGCTTTCAGTGCCACCGAGGCTGGTCGCGCGTGTCACGATGCGGAGCCGCGCGGCGGCCTCCATCGCGGCCTCGCGTCCGCCGCATACCTGCAGCGACAGCATGCCGCCGAATCCGGACATCTGGCGCGAAGCGATCTCGTGGCCTGAGTGATCCAGCAATCCCGGATAGTGCACCCGCTCGATGCGGCGGTGATTCGTCAGATATGTCGCAAGCGCCAGCGCATTCGCGGAGTGCGCGCGCACGCGCCAGGGCAACGTGCGAACGCCGCGCATCGTGAGCCAGCATTCGAACGGCGAAGGGACGGCGCCCACCGACGTCTGGATGGCGCGGATACGCTGCGCGACCGGGCCGTCGGTGCGCCAGACGAGCGCGCCGCCGAGGACGTCGCTGTGACCGCCGAGATACTTCGTCGTGGCGTGCATCGCCACGTCGGCGCCTAACGAGAGAGGCTGTTGGAGGACTGGCGTGGCCCAGGTGTTGTCGACGACGCAGAGCGCCGAGTGAGCGTGCGCGATCTCTGCTAGGCTCGCGATGTCGACAACGCGCAGTAGCGGATTTGACGGCGTCTCGATCCAGATGAGCCGCGTTGACGCACGGAGCGCCCGCTCGACGGAACGCAGATCGGTCATGTCGGCGAGCGAGACCTCGAGCTTCCACGGTCCAAAAATGTCGTGCATCAGCTTCGTCGTGCCGAAGTACGCGTCGTCGGGTGCAATGACATGCGCCCCTGCCTCGAGTGACTGGAGTATGGTCGCGGTCGCGGCCGAGCCCGACGCGAAGCACGCCGCGCCGGCACCGCCCTCGAGCGTCGCGAGGCATTCCTCGAGCGCGGTCCGATTCGGGTTTGCGTAGCGGGAATAAACGAGACCGGCGCGATACTGGCCGTCTGCCTCGCGCTCGAAGGTCGTCGAGAGATGGATTGGTGGGGTGACCGCGCCCGTCGAGGGGTCGGGAGCGTGGCCGGCATGAACGGCGAGCGTTTCGATGCGCATGTGTGCGGTGAGCAAACGGGCGAGGCCAAGCGCCACCATGGTGTGGCGATCAGCGCTTTGGTCGTGACGAGCGTTGAGCAAGCGTGGTCCGCGTGCTCGTGAGCCGCCGAGGCTCGCGTCTTTCGACAGATAACCTAGACCAACCAGTATCCAGTCGTGCAGCCCATGATTAAAAAACGCAGCGTCATCGTTGGAGCGGCATTCGCGGCCGCGCTGACCGCCCCAGCCCGCGCGCAGGATGGAGCGACAGCGGCTTCGCTTCCGTTGAAGCACGGGCCCCAGGCCACGTCGGCGGACATCTCCGCGGCCGATCTGATGACGAGACTCTACATCTTTGCCGACGACTCGATGATGGGCCGTGAGACCGGCACTCGCGGGCATCTCATGTCGACAGCCTACATCGCGTCTGAATTGCGACGGCTGGGGCTGAAGCCCGCCGGAGACAACGGAACGTTCTTCCAGAATGTGCCGATGATTCGCCGAGCGTTCAGCGAGCGCTCGACGATCACACTCGGCGGTAAGACTCTGCGAGCCGGCAAGGACTTCATCGCCAGCGCGCCAACCGGAGTACTGCCTTCGCTCGGCACGCTGGAGGTCGTTTTCGGAGGGCGCCTTGGCGACAGCACCGCGGCGCTCTCGCCCGATCAGGTGCGGGGAAAATTGTTGCTGGTTTACCCGGCGCAGCGTGGCTCGGGCCGCGGTGGATTCGGGGGTCGTGGCGGGCGTGGTGGCGGCGGAGCAGCGGCGATCGCGACGATCGAGGAGATCACACCGGCGGCGCTCCAGCAGGCAACGCATCCGCGGGAAGGGCAGGTGACACTCAGAGTTGTCCCGACCGGGAGCCAGCCAGGGCTCGTCACGCTAACGGTGACGCCAGCCGCGGCGCAGGAACTCCTGGGCGTCGATCCGCCGACCGCCAGCAAGGGACAGGCGGGGAAGTCGGCAGCGCTGCATCTCGTCTTCGACGAGCAGCCGGCGCCGGCGCGGAACGTCGTGGCGATCATTCCCGGCTCCGACCCGAGCCTTCGTGGCGAGTACGTGGCGCTTGGCGCGCACAACGATCACATCGGGTATCTCACGACGGCACCGCAGAACCACGATTCGCTGCACGTCTTCCGACAGGCGCAGTTCGCGATCAACGGCCTCGTTAGGCGAGGACAGCAGGCGACCGCGGAGCAGCAGTCGCAGCTCGCCGCGCTGCACGTGGACTTTGACAGCCTGCGCCGAGAGCGCCCCGTCAGGCTGGACTCGATCCGGAATGGAGCGGATGACGACGGCTCGGGATCGGTGACGCTGCTCGAGATCGCGGAGGCATTCGCAAAGGCACCGACGAAGCCAAAGCGCTCGCTGCTCTTCGTCTGGCACACCGGCGAGGAGAAGGGGCTGCTTGGCTCGCGGTGGGTGACGGATCACCTGCCAGTGCCGGCCGATTCGATCGTCGCACAGCTGAACATGGACATGGTCGGCCGCGGCTCGGCGCTGGACATTCCCGGCGGTGGTCCCACGTACGTGCAGCTCGTCGGCTCACACCGATTGTCGACGGAGCTCGGTGACATCGTGGAGCAGGTGAACAAGACCGAGCCAATGCCATTCCAATTCGATTATCAGTTCGACGCGAATGGCGATCCCGAGAACATTTATTGCCGCAGTGACCATTACAACTATGCGCGGCTTGGGATCCCGGTGGTGTTCTTCACGACGGGTCTACATGGCGACTATCACCAAGTGACGGACGAGCCGCAGTACATCGACTATCCGCACATGGCGCGCATCGGCCAGCTCGTGCACGATGTCGCGACGACGGTCGCGAATCTCGATCATCGGCCGCTCGTGGACAAGCCGAAGCCGGACCCTAACGGAAGATGCCAACAGTAGGCTACTACCGGGGTCGAGTTGCTCGTCAGTCCATAGTTATCAGTCCATAGTTATCAGGGAGTTCGGAACGAAGCGTTGATTGGATGAACGCTTCGTTCCGAATCCCCTGATAACTATGGACTGATAACTGATAACTGTGGTTAAGCTACTCTCAGGATCCCGACGACCTTCTTGAGCTGGGTGGAGCCCTCGAGGAGAACGTTGCTCGCGGAGGTCATCTGTTCGCAGGCGGCGCTCTGCTCTTCCGTCGATGCGTTGACCTGTTGCGCGGCCGCGGCGTGGCCTTCGGCGGTGCGTGCGATGGTGTCGATGCTCGCGGCGGCGGAGTGCACAGCGCGGAGATTCGTCGCGGCGGCAGCGGCAACACCCTCGGCGGCGATGCGCGTGCGCTCGGCCGCGGTGGTGATGCTGCGGAGCGCGCCCTCGATGGTTTCCGAGAGATGCTCGATCTCGACGACGCGCGCGGCGCCGGTCTCCATCGCACGCGTGCTTGCCGTGACGCGCGCGGTAACGACGCTCGTGACCTGCATGATGTCGTCGGCGGCGGCCTGCGCCTGGAGCGCGAGCTTGCGAACCTCGTCAGCCACGACGCCGAAGCCACGCCCGTGCTTGCCGGCGCGCGCGGCTTCGATAGCCGCGTTCAGTGCGAGAAGATTCGTCTGATCGGCAATCTTCCCGACGATCGCCACGAATCGGTGGATCTCTGCAGTCGTGTCGTCGAGCGCGATGACCTCGGCCGCGGCGTTCTCGACACTCGCCTTCACGTCGCGCAGCATCCCGACCGCGCGTTGAACCTCCTGTCGCTTCGCCTCCGCAGAGGTCTCGATCTCACGCGCGAGATCGTTGACCTCCGCCGAGCTGTATCGAACACCGTCGGCGGACTGACGGATCTCGCCGAGCGTTGCATCGATCGCGCGCAGCTGCTGGACCTGCGTCTCCGCGCCATGCGAGACGTCCGTCATCGCATCCGCCATCTGACCGGCGGAGAGCGAGATCTGCTCGGAGACCGAGGCGAGGTCGTGGGCCGACTCGGCGACGCTCTGGGCTGTTTCGGCGGCGACGGTAACAATGCGCGACAGAGAGTCCCCGGTCTGGTCCATGGCGTTGGCGAGGATCTCGAACTCGGCGGGTAGGTCGCCGCTGCTGCGCACCGTGAGATCGCCTTCGCTGAGACGTCGCGCCTGATCCACCAGAAGCGCGAGCGGCTGACCGATGGAGAACACCGTGACGCCGACGATGCCTAACGCGATGATCACGGCGCCAACGATGAGACCGAGCAATGCGGCGGCGCGCTGGTGGGTTTCGTCGGCGAGACGCTGGGACGCCGCGGTGACGCGCTGTGCCTTGACCAGTCCGAGCTTGTCGATGTTCGCGAGCAGGTCGTCCACGTCGTGCTGGGCGCTGTTGGCGGTACGGCGCGCCTCGTCGAGGCGACCGAGGTCGGCGAGGCGGTGGGCGCGGGCATAGCGGATCTCCATGTCGGAGAGCTTCGCGTCGATGAGCGCCACCGTCGCGACTTCATCAGCGGTGCGGTCGGGGCGGGCATTGATCGCGCGCTGAATGTCGTGCGCGTTCCAGCCGTGCTGGCGGAAAGCGGCTTCGGCGTCGGGGTCGCGCGTGTCGAGGTAGCGACCACCTGCCTCGAGAGCCTTTGCGGCGTCGCTGGAGAGCTGCGAGGCGAGTCGCGATTCGGTCTGAACGTCGCGCAGCGTAGTCGTGATCTCACGCGACATCGTGCCCAGTGTTCGCCACGCGACCGTGCCGGCAACGATGAGCAGCGACACGACGACAAGCGACCCGATCCAGAGTCGTCCCCGAATCGTACGTGCCATCGCGACGAACCTTGCAACCGCGGCCAGCCGTGACGTACCGGAGAAGGGAGCGAAGCGCGACGCACTCGAAAAGGGAGCGAAGTTCACCGCGCGTCCTCGAGTGTGAGAGCGCCATCGTGAATACGCGTCATGACGATCACCTTCCCGAGGGGATCGCCGTCCGGTGAGAACGCGATCTTGCCGGTGACTCCTGCATACCCACCATGCTCCGCCAGCTGTGCGAGGTACTGGCGTAGACGCGCTCTGTTGGGACCGACGCGGCGCGCGGCTTCGGCGAGGAGCATCGTTGCGTCGTACGCGAGGGCCGCGTTGCCGTCGGGGCTTATGCCGTAGCGCTTCCGGAACCGCTGGACAAAGGCCCGAGCGTCGGCGCGTTTGTCGTCGGTCGTGAAGGGCGCACCGACGTACACCCCGTCTGCCAGGGTTGTGTCGGAGGTGAGGACGGTCCATCCGTCGCCGCCAACGAGATCGGCACGGAGCGCCTGACGACGCGCCTCGCGAAGGAACGCAAGCCCACTGGCGCCGGTGCCGGCAACAAACACCACTTCCGGCTGGCGGCGATTGAAGTAGGTGACGAAGGGCTCGAAGTCCTGCGACGCACCTTCGGCGATCGGATCGTTGCTCACGATCTCGCCCTTGAAGCCGCGGACGAAAGCATCGGCGAGCCCGCGCCCATATGCGTTGTTCTCGTAGAGGATCGCGGCGCGACGACGTCCCCGCCGCATGACGAAACGTGCGATCTCGAGCCCGTTCGCCGAGTCGCTCGAGATGACGCGGAAGGTCCAGGGAGAGATGCCAGTGAGTGCCGGCGACGAAGCGGTAGTCGCGACGGCGGGCAGGTGTCCGTCGTAAACGCGCGCCGCCGCGACCATGGCTCCGGAGTTGACGTGTCCGATGACGCCCACGACGTCGCGTCGACTGATGAACTCCTGGGCGATCGCGGCGGCGCGCATCCCATCGCCGCCGTCATCGCGAAAGAGAACCTGTACGCGAGGGCCCTGGTCGGGCACGCTGGCGTTCAGCTCCTCGAGCGCGAGCTCGATGCCGCGCCGATTCATCGCGCCGTACTCTTCGTTCCAGGGGCCGGCGGCGCCAAGCACGATCGGTCCACTGGTCATCGCGCGGCAAGCGAGGACGAGCGACGCGAGAATGCAGGCGGCGAGCGAGCGCGTGAACATCACTTCCAGAGCTCGAGGAGAAGCAGCGTCGTCGCCGCTCTGGAAGACGAAAAAGGGGAGGCGGCGCAACCTGCCGCCGCCTCCGGGCTTAGCCGATCTTTCGTCCTCCGGGGAGCTCCTTGTCGAAGCCCAGGCTCCGATTGAAGAACTCGATCGTGCGCTTCCAGGCGTCGTGCGCGTCGGCTCGGCTGTAGACGTTCGGGCGCGTGTCGTTGAAGAAGGCGTGATCGGCGTTGTAGAAGTGCGCCTCGACGTGCTTCCCAGCTTGCTCGAACTGTCGAACGAGCTCGCGCGCCCTGTCCTCGGGGGTGCTCTTGTCCTTGAGCGCGAAATGCGCGAGGACGGGAGCGTCGAGATTCTCGATGCGAAGCTTCACCTTGGGATGAATGCCGTAGAAATCGACGGCGGCGGCAATCCGCTCCGGGAATTCGCAAGCGCCGTAGAGCGCGAGCTGGCCGCCCATGCAGAATCCAACGATGCCGACCTGCTTCGGGGAAACACCTTCGAGCGCGATGAGTGCATCGGCGGCCCCGCGCAAATCCTTGGCGGTGTCGGCGATATTGAGCGCCATCATCAGCTTTCCCGCGTCGTCGGGACTCTTTGCCTGCTCGCCGTGATAGAGATCCGGAGCGAGCGCGAAGAAGCCTTCGGCCGCGAACCGGTCCGCCACGTCCTTGATGTGGTCGACGAGGCCCCAATACTCCTGGATGACGAGAATGCCGCGGCCCCGGGGAGCGGTCGGGCGCGCGAGGTAGCCGGAGGCGGTGCGTCCATTGGCCTTGAACTCGATCATCGTACCTGGCATTTGCTGCTGCTCCCGTTAGGCGGTGGTGCGCCGCGTCAGCGGGCGCGCGGCTGCTGCTGGGTGAGACAGTGGAGCGTGCCGAATCCCCACACGAGATCGACGGCGTGGACCCCGATGACGCGGCGATCGGGAAGGAGCTCGGCGAGCGTATTGAGGGCGATCCGATCGTTCGGGTCGTTGAAGGTCGGGACGAGCACGACGCGGTTCGCGATGTAGAAGTTCGCGTAACTGGCGGGGAGTCGCTCGTCGCGCATTGTCACTGCGCGCGGAAAGGGAAGTTTCACGACTTTGAATGCGCCATCCGCCGCGCCCGCGAGCTCGAGCCGCTCCATGTTGTCAACGGAGCGGCGGTGGTTCTCATCGTCGGCGGGATCCTCCTCGTACGCGAGGACGATGACTCCCGGCGCGACGAAGCGCGCGACATCATCGACGTGCCCATGCGTGTCGTCCCCGACACACCCTTCGCCGAGCCAGATCGTCTGGCGAATGCCGAGATACTCGTGAAAGACACGCTCGTAGCCCTCCCGCGAAAGGCCGGGGTTGCGCTGCTGGATCGTGGAGAGCAGGCACTCCTCGGTGACCAGCAGGGTTCCCTCGCCGTCTGCATCGATCGCGCCGCCCTCGAGGACGACGGGCTCACCCGTATCCGGGCGAAGCGGCTGGATGCGGGGCAGCGTCGTGATTCGGGCAACGGCTTCACCGACGCGAGCGTCTCGCGCAAAGTTGTCGTATTTCGCCCACGCGTTGAAACACCAGTTCACGAGACTGACCCCGCCGTCCTCGCCGAGCACGGCCGTCGGCGCCGAGTCGCGGAGCCAGACTCGGTCGTTAGGCACGAGATGCAGCCGAAAATTGCTCCGGACGCCGTGCGCGTTCAGATGGTGCTCGGCCGCGGCGCGGACCTCGTCGTCGTGACAGAGGATCTCGACGCGCTCGAAGGCGTGGAGAACGCGCACGATCTCGGCGTAGACCCACGGGATAGGCTCGAGCTTGCCTGGCCAGTCCGGCTCGTGATGTGGCCACGCGATCCACGTTGCCTCGTGGGATTCCCACTCGGCGGGCATACGGAGCCGTGACGGGCCGATGGAGCCGTTAGGCGGCGCCGAGATAGCGACTGAGGATCGGGGCGTAGGCATCGATGCGACGATCGCGGAGGAAGGGCCAGTTTCGGCGCGTCTCCTCGATGAGCCGCGGATCGCAGCGGGCGACGAGCACCGCGGGATCGGTCCCGGCCTCGGCAAGGATTCGGCCGAACGGATCGCAGATGAAGGAGTGGCCGAAGAACTCCAGTCCGTTCGTGCCCTCTTCCGCCTCGAATCCAACGCGATTGGGAGACGCGACGAAGACGCCGTTGGCGATGGCGTGCGAGCGCTGGATCGTGCGCCACGCTTCCACCTGGGCCTGGCCGAACTCCGACTTCTCGGCCGGATGCCAACCAATCGCCGTGGGGTAGAGAAGGACCTCTGCGCCGAGCAGACTCGTTATGCGTGCCGCCTCGGGATACCACTGGTCCCAGCAGATCAGCACGCCGATGTCCGCATAACGAGTATGCCAGACGCGGAATCCGCTCGCCTGCTTCGCCGCCTCGCCGATGCGGTCGATATGGTCGTCCTTCGCAGCGTCCCCCGGCGTGAAGTAATACTTCTCGTTGAAGAGCGGATCGTCGGGGATGTGCATCTTGCGGTAGATGCCGAGGAGCGAGCCGTCCGCGTCGATGATCGCGGCCGAGTTGCGGTACACCCCACGCGCCTGGCGCTCGAAGAGCGGCACAACGAGCACGATCGCGAGCTCACGCGCGATCTTCTGCATCACTTCCGTCGTCGGGCCGGGAATTGACTCGGCGATATCGAAACGCTCACAGCGTTGCGACTTGCAGAAGTATGGCGCGTTGAAGAGCTCCTTCAGGCAGACGACCTGCGCCCCGCGGTCGGCGGCTTCACGAATGCGCGGAATGGTGGCCTCGATCGTCGCCTTCTGGTCGTCCGTCGCCGCATCCTGGATGATGCCGACGGTGAATGGCTCGGTTCTCATGACGCCGTGAAAGCTGACCGGTTTGGCGCCGAGCAGGTAGTGGCCAGCGCCTATTCGCTGTCGACGATGCCGATGATGACGTCCATGACGTTCGTTCCCGTCGAGCCGGGCGAGAAGAGCGCGTTCACCGCGCCAAGCGCGCCGTTCGATGCGTGCTGCGCGAGCGCCACCGCCGGATCGAGGCCCGCTCTCTGAATTGAACTCCAGGTGAGCGTGTCGACGAACGCACCAGCGGCATCAGTCGTACCGTCACGCCCATCGGTGCCGGCCGCCAGCAGCGAGATACCTTTGCCGCGCTCGCCAGCCTCGAACAATGTGCGTGCGGCGGCGAGGGCGAGCTCCTGACAGCGCCCACCGGGCGGAGCCGGAGCGGGTGTGGCGCTCTTCCGCGAACCGAACGATCGCAAGGTGACGGTCGTCTCGCCGCCCCAGATGGCGACGCGCGGCGCGGGTAGTGCACCAGGGGCGGGACTCCGATCGCGCAGCTCGATGAGCCATCGCGCGATCGCCTCACCGGCCGCAACCGCCTCGCCGACGAGCGGCGCGTCCACGACGTAGACGGCGCCCGCGCCTAACGCGCGGGCGCGCTCGGCAGCAGCGTCGAGCGCGCCGCGATTGTTGGCGATGACGCGAGCGGTGCCGTGGGCGAACGCAGGATGGCCGGCCTTTGGCGTTTCGGGCTCCGCGCCACGGGAGACGTCGAGGAGGTAGCGATGAAACGACTTGGGCAGACGGTCGATGAGCTTCGCATCCTCGAGAATCTCGATGACGTCGTCGGCCGTGGACTGATCGGGCACGCTCGGTCCGGAGCCGATGGTCGCGAGGTCATCGCCGGGCACATCGGAGACAGCGAGGCAGTGCGCGGCGGCAGGGGAGATCGCGAGCGCGAGTCGCCCGCCGCCCCAGCGGGTGAAGCGACGTCGCACGGCGTTGACGGCTCCGATGTCGAGTCCCGACGCGAGGAGCAGCTCGAAGACGTTCGTGAGCTCGGCTTCGGTCATTCCGCGAAGCGGCGCGGCAATGAGGCTCGTCGCGCCGCCGCTGACGAGCACGAGCCCGACGTCGCCGCTCTTCATCCGCGCTGCGACTTCGCCAATGCGCTGTGCCGCCGCGAACGATCGAGGACCGGGAACGGGATGGTCACCCGTGAGGACGGCGACGGTGCCGTAGGGGGAGCGATCGTCGTTAGGCGCGACGATCAGTCCGCCGGCGATCTGGTTGAGCGAACGCTGAAGAGAGGCGACGGCGGCACCGGCCATGGCGTGGGCGGCCTTGCCGAACGAGAAGAGCCAGACGCGCCGGTCGCGCGGGATACCAAGCGCCTCGACACCGCGAGTCGTTACCGGGCCGGTGGCGGCGCCGGCGACCGCGGCCTCGTACATCTGCGTGAGCAAGACGCGGGTAATCGGCACTGAGGGTGTCGGAGAATGATGAAAATTCAAAAGCGCCGGTATGAGACGAGGGGGCGTTGCATCAGCAACGCCCCCCTGCGCACGCAATGTCCGACCGACTTCCAGCTAATCCGGTCCGCCGGAGCTGCTGGCGGCCGTGCCTCCCACGGTGCGGGCGACTGCTTTGGCCAGCTCGGCGTACTCTTGTTGGGAGAGCACGTTGACGGGAATCTGCTTGAAGGTGATGCGTCCGTCGGGGCCGATAACGAAAAGGTTGCGGCTGTCCAACTTGCCCCGGGTGGATCCATACAGCTTCCCGACCTTCTGATCGGGATCACTACCGAAGAGCACCGGGAAGCTCGATTCACGGGCCCAGTTGGCGAGCATCGTGTCGGCATCGACGCTCACGCCGAGGACGACGACCTTCTTTCCGTTGTTGAAGAGCGTGGCGTACTGATCACGGTACGCCTCCATTTGGATCGTTCAGCCCTTGGTCCTTGCCTGGAAGAAGAAGGCAAGCACAACGGTCTGTCCACGGAAATCCGAGAGCCGCACGGAGTCGCGCAAAAGGCCATATCGAGTCGCTCCGGAGATCGTGAAGTCGGGCGCCATCGAACCGACCTCGGGCGTCGGCGTGACGGGTGCCGCGGGCTGTTGAGCAAACAAGCTGTGAGCGGACGCGAATGAGAGTGCCAGCGCGAGCATCGCGACCGCCGGTGGACGTGCATTTCGGTGCATTGCTGCCCCCGGGGAGAAGTGCACGGAAAATAGAGCAGCCCGCCTCTAGAGAGCAATCGAGACTCGATATCGAGTCATCTCAGCTGGTGGACACCGTGACGTCCTCGAGTGGGACAGCGCCCCCCGTTAACTGCGACAAACGGCGCTTAAGGTCGGGAATGCAGCGTGCCCTCAGAGCAGCGACCGCGCAGCAGGCGACGATTGCTCATTGTCGCGCGGCGAACTATTGGGGGAGATATGCTCAGCAATCAGTCGTACAAGAGAGTGTTGCTGCTGTCGGCGTCGGCGCTGGCAATCGGCCTTGGCGCATGCGGACGCGGCAATAGGAGCGCGCCGGATGATGCGCTTCGCAACGACCTCGCGCTCGCGTCTCAAGCGCAAGCGTACCAGCCGCAGCAGTTCATGTCCCCCGCCGAACAGGGGATGAACCCGTACGCGAACCCTTATGGCTACCCGGCGGCGAACGCCCCATACGGGTATCCGCAGCCGTACGGTTATCCTCAGCAGATCCAGACGGTGGCGCGCTCGCCGTATCCGGCGACCACGACCGCCCGTCGGAGCTCGAGTGGCGTCTCGCGCTCATCGGGTTCGTCGGGGACGTACTCGCGGCAGCCGGCGGAGCCGGTCCGTAACACGAAGCGTGACGCGGTCATCGGTGCCGCGGCCGGCGCGGTGCTCGGCGCAACCACGAGCCGTGACAAGCTCAAGGGAGCGATTATCGGTGCGGCCGCGGGCGGGATTCTGGGTGGCATCATTGGCCACACGGTCGATGTAAAGAATCCTTAGCAGACGTGCTCGAGTCCGAGGGAAGGCCCGCCGCATTGCGGCGGGCCTTTCTCATTGGGTGACGCTCGCTACCGCTGGGCCGTCCTCAGAGGAATGGTGCCGGCCCGCCGTGACAGGAGAGCAACCGAATGATTCCGCCGCAAGTCGCGCAACAGCTGGATGAGATCCTCGATTCACTCGTCAAGAATGTCGAGAGCTCGGTGCACGCCTTCTACCGCGGCGATCACAAGCAGAACACCAATCAGGTGAAGAGCGATCAGTTTCGGAAGGTGGCGCGGGACGCGTTATTCTCGATGCTCGGTGGATCGATGACGCCGCGGCCCGGCTCGACGCTCGGCGCGTTAGGCGGCGGCTCGGGTGGGAACGCGGCGCTGCTCCAGGCTGACGAGATCGCCGCGATCACGCGCTGCATCATGGGATGGCTTCCTATGGGCGCGCCCAATGCGGCGAGCACGCAGTCTCGATGTGTTCCTGCGGCGAAGGAGCTCTCGCCCAGCTGGGGTGAGCGCGAGAAGGCACGGACGGCGTTGAAGAGAGCCGCGGGCTAGAAGTAGCTCGCTACTTCCTGTTTCTATTTGGAGTCGCGCGCGCTGCTCGCGCGCGCTCCCGCTCCTCGCCGGGCTAGCGGCCGTACTCTTCGCGGACCCAGTTGCGCCAGACGCGCTCGAAGTCTCTATCGTTCTGCGGCACGTGATGCGACTGGGAGACGACGTCGCGCGCGGTTCCGCCGGTGAGGAACGCGTCAGCAAGGCGTCCCACCACGCGCGGGCCTTCACGCTCGGCGAGAAAGAGCGTGAGCGCCACGCCCTCGGCACCGATGAGCGCGCGTCGCTCACGGGATGCGGCAATCGTATCGGCAACGCCCGGATTGGGGGGATGCATGTCGAGGAGCGTGGCGACGGGCGCTACGTCGGACAGCCGATCACGGAGAAAGTCCATGATGCGATCGGGCGTGCCCGGATCTCCGAGAAGGGCAACGACGGCATCGACGTACCAGCTCGGGAATGGGTCGAGGTGGTAGTCGCCGGGGTGCGAATGCGACTCGACCTCCGGTGGGACGTTGCGGCGCTGCTCGATATACGCCGAGAAGAGCTCGCGAGCGACACGTCCGGACACCGGCCAGATCTCGTCCTCCGGCGTATCAGGGGTGACGCCTTCGATGTCGCGCAGGTTGTGCGGGCGCACGTACACGAAGGTGTGAATCCGTCGCTTGGCGAAGGAACCGGCGTCGCTCGGCGAGATCGCGAACTCACTGTCGACAACGACGATCGCCATCGGTGGCGCCTGCACGCCGAAATGCTTCACGAACTCCCGGTACGCGCGATCGACTTGGCGCTCGGCGGTCCCCACCGAGACGGCGCTCGGCCCGTAAATCTCGTACTCGTCGGTGCGATAGACGTGCAGTCGCGTTGCCGCGAGCGTCGTCGTCGAATCGCCGATCGCATTCGCGACGAGCACGGGCCGATAGACGTACTTCCTGAGGAAGCAGCCATCGAGTGCCACCGTTAGGCAGCAGAGCGCGGCGATCGCGGCGGCACGCCGCCGCGCCGACGATCGGCGCGGGCTAGCGGTTCGAGCGTCGCCGCGCGGGCGCTGGAGCTTCTGCGCGATCATCGCCCTCCGACCAGTTGACGCAGGACGTAGGGCAGGATGCCGCCGTGTCGGTAATACTGCATTTCCTCTGGGGTGTCGATGCGTGTGGTGACCTTGAATTCCTTCGTGCCCCCGGAACCCTTCGCGCGCACGACGAGCGTGGCACGCGGGCGCAACGACTCGTCGAGCCCGACGATATCGAAGCTCTCGAATCCGCTGAGGCCAAGCGACGTTCGCGTCTCACCATTCGTGAATTCGAGCGGGAGAACACCCATGCCGACGAGGTTCGACCGATGGATGCGCTCGAACGACTCGGCGATGACGGCGCGGACGCCGAGGAGAATCGTTCCTTTGGCGGCCCAGTCGCGCGACGAGCCCGTGCCGTACTCCTTTCCGGCGATGACGACCAGGGGAGTACCGCTCTGCTGGTACTCCATCGCCGCGTCGTAGATGAACGTCGGCGCGCCACCGGGCTGCATGGTCGTGTACCCGCCCTCGGTGCCCGGCACCATCTCGTTCCGGAGCCGGATGTTGGCAAAGGTGCCGCGCATCATCACCTCGTGATTGCCGCGTCGCGCACCGTAGGAGTTGAAGTCCTTGCGTTGCACGCCGTGCGCAATGAGCCACTCGCCCGCGGGGCTGGCGCCCGGAATGTTGCCGGCGGGCGAGATGTGATCGGTGGTGATGGAATCACCGAGGAGTGCGAGCGCGCGCGCGCCGGTGATCGGCCGAATCCCGGGCGCCTTCATGCCCATTTCGGCGAAATACGGCGGATTCTTCACGTAGGTCGATTCCTCGTCCCACGCGAAGGTCTCACCGCTCGGCACCTCGAGCTTCTGCCAAAACTCCTCGCCACGGAAGACATCCGCGTACTGCGTCTTGAAGAACTCGCTCTTCACGCTGCGGTTGATCTCGCCCTGCACTTCCTGTGGCGACGGCCAGATGTCGCGGAGAAAGACCGGCCCGTCGCTGCCGATGCCTAACGGCTCCTTGGTGAGGTCGATGTCCATGCGGCCCGCCAGAGCGTACGCGACGACGAGCGGCGGAGAGGCGAGATAGTTGAAGCGGGTGAGCGGATTGACGCGTCCCTCGAAGTTGCGATTCCCGGACAGCACGGCGCACGTGACGAGCTTGTTCTCCTCGATAGCCTTGGCGATGGGCTCGGGGAGTGGTCCCGAGTTACCGATGCAGGTCGTGCAGCCGTAACCGACGATCTGGAAGCCGAGTTTGTCGAGATACTCAAGCAACCCCGACGCCTTGTAGTACTCGGTCACGACGCGTGAGCCCGGCGCGGTGGAGGTCTTCACCCAGGGCTTCACCGTGAGGCCGCGCTTGACGGCGTTCCGCGCGAGCATGCCCGCGGCAAGCATCACCGCGGGGTTCGACGTGTTGGTGCAGCTGGTGATCGCAGCAATGACGACGGCTCCGTGTCGGAGCGTGAACGTCTCTCCCTTGTACTGCACCTTCACGCCGCCCTGCTCGGCCGCGGGCTCGTCGAGCACCGCCGTAGCCGAAGCGCCGACGGAGCTGCCTTGCTGCGAGGCGAGACGTGCGTCACCACCGCCACTCGGCCCACCGAGCTTTGCGAGGTCGGTTTCGAGCGCCTCCCGGTACATCTGCTTCGCGCTCCGTAGCGGGACGCGGTCCTGCGGCCGTTTCGGTCCGGCGAGACTCGGCTCGACGGTGGAGAGGTCCAGCTCGAGGGTATCGGTGAAGTCTGGATCGGGCGTCGCGTCGGTGCGGAAGAGGCCCTGCTCCTTCGTGTATTTCTCGACGAGCCGCACGTGCGACTCGGGACGCCCGGTCATGCGGAGATACTTGAGCGTTTCCTCATCGACGGGGAAGAAGCCCATCGTCGCACCGTACTCGGGCGCCATGTTGGCGATCGTCGCGCGATCGGCGAGCGGCAATCCGGTGAGGCCCGTTCCGTAGAATTCGACGAACTTGCCGACGACCTTCTTCTGTCGCAGCATCTGCGTGACAGTGAGGACGAGATCCGTCGCCGTCGCGCCGGCGGGGAGGCGGCCATGGAGCTTGAACCCGACGACCTCGGGGATAAGCATGGACACCGGCTGACCGAGCATGGCCGCTTCAGCCTCGATGCCGCCGACGCCCCATCCGAGGACGCCGAGCCCGTTCACCATCGTCGTGTGCGAGTCGGTGCCGACGAGCGAATCGGGATACGCTGTGGTCTCGCCCTTTTCCGTCGATGTGAAGACCGTCTTGGCGAGGTACTCGAGATTGACCTGGTGACAGATGCCGGTTCCCGGCGGCACGACGCGGAAGTTGCGGAAGGCGTCCTGACCCCAGCGAAGAAAGACGTACCGCTCCTTGTTGCGATCGACCTCGAGGCCAGTGTTGATGAGATACGCGGCGTCGCTCCCGTACTCATCCACCTGCACGGAGTGATCGATGACGAGGTCCACGGGCTGCAGCGGGTTGATGCGCTGCGCGTCGCCGCCGAGCTTGACGATCGCGTCACGCATCGCGGCGAGATCGACGACCGCGGGAACTCCAGTGAAATCCTGCAGGAGGACGCGACTGGTGCGGAACGCAATCTCCTTCTCGGCTCGACCCTTCACGTTCCAGGTCGCCATCGCTTCGATGTCGCCGCGCTTCACGAAAGCGTCGTCTTCGTTCCGGAGGAGGTTCTCGAGGAGGATCTTGAGACTGTAAGGGAGTGTTTCCGCGGTGCTGCCGCGCAGCTGGCGCAGGGCGTCGAGGCGATAGACGGTGAATCGCTGGCCGTCGACGTCGAGCGTCGCGCGGCTGCCAAAGGAATTGGTGGAGGGCATTTCGGTCTCTCGCTAACGGCCCATCGCGGCCGCTTCGAGGTTTCGGACGGAGCCACTGCCGTCGGCGCGCGGCCAGACGACAGGCTGCTCGCAATCTAGTTGGAAGCAACGAGCGACGACGTGCGCTGTTCGGCGAAGTTCGAGCGCGCTAGGATTCGCAGCCGCAGTTCACCGGAGGATCCTTCATCCCGAGCGCTCTATCGACAGTGCCAGATTTCGAGGTCATCGATCCAGTGGATCTCGCGGCTCGACTCATGGAAATCGATTCCACGAGTGGACGCGAAGGTGCCGTCACCGACTGGGTGCACGGCTTTCTCGCCGGACGCGACTGGAGCACGCGGAGAATTCCCGTTTCGCCCGGTCGAGACGACATGCTGGCGACGATCGGCGATGACGAGAGGCCGCGGGTCATCCTTTCGACGCACCTGGATACGGTGCCCCCGTTCATTCCGCCGAGCATCGACGGTGAGCTGTTGCGGGGGCGGGGCGCCTGCGACGCCAAGGGAATCGCGGCGGCGATGATCTGCGCGGCGGAGCGGCTGCGGGACAGAGGCGCGCCGGTGGGTCTCTTGTTCGTCGTCGGCGAGGAGGTCACGCATGATGGAGCGCATGCGGCCAACGAGTTCGCGCGTGACTACTTTCGCGATACGCCGGATTCGAGAACACTCATCAACGGCGAGCCGACCGAGAGCACGCTCGCGCTCGGCACGAAAGGCGCCATGCGCGTCTTGGTTCGAGTGGCGGGCGAGGCGGCGCATTCGGCGTATCCCCACCTCGGTCGCTCGGCGACTCGGGATCTGGTGCATCTGCTGGCCGACCTCGATCGCGTCGACTGGCCTCGCGACGAGCTTCTTGGTGATACGACGGTGAACATCGGCCATCTGTCGGGCGGGGTGGCGGACAACGTCATGGCGCCGGAGGCAGAAGCGCGGCTGATGATTCGCCTCGTGACACCAGCCACCGAGGTGTGGCGGGTGGTGGAACGCTGGGCGTTCGGCCGCGCCACGGTGGAGCGGGGGCCGACGGTGCCACCCGTGCGCCTCGGAGTGCTGCCTGGTTTTCCGACGTCAGTCGCAGCGTTCGCGACGGACATCCCCGAGTTGAGCCAGTGGGGCCGGCCGCACCTGTTCGGACCAGGATCGGTGCACGTGGCGCATCGTGACGATGAGCATGTGCGAATCACCGAGCTGCGCGCGGCCGTCGATGCCTACGAGCGGCTCGCCTTGGCCGCGCTCGACCGCTGAAGCGGGTCAGGCGGCGTCGGCTTCGGTGGGACCGCGCTGCGCCGGATTCGAAGAGGACGGTGTGAGCCGCTCGATCTTCTCGACTTCGATTGCGCAGGTAGGACAGTGGTGCACGAAATCGCCGTCCGCCGTGGACCAGTCCGCGGTGCGCGTGCGCGCGAAGGCCTTCCCCGATGCGTCCAGCCCCATCACCGCGGGCGCCAGGGCGACGCACAAGCCACAGCCGATGCATTTGTCCTTGTCGACCTGGATTGTGACGCGTCGGCGTGGGTAGACTCCGCCTGGCTGCTCGAGGACGCCTTCCCAGTCTTGCAGCGCAAGGTTCGCCTTCCGATATCCCTCGTCGATGCTCGCGGCCGCATTGCTGAAGCTCAGCCAGTCCTGTCCGAGCTTCGGTCTAATGAGGAGCATAGGCGGCGTGTCCCACCTCACGAGCGGATACTGCTGGAGCGCGTGCATCATCGTGGTCGCGGCGCGCATGTAGATGGACGCGAAACCCTGCGTCACGACGTCATTGGTGGGGGCGAGATCCGAGCTGCCCACGTCAACCGCGATAACGACGTCCGCGTCGAGCGATGCGGCGCCCACCGGCAGGTTGTCGATGACACCGCCGTCGACGCAGAGACGCCCGCCTACGTCGCCCGGTGGGAAGAACCCGGGAAGGGCGCAGGAGGCATAGACGGCATCCTGCACCCAGACGTCGCGCAGCCCGGGAAGACCCCAGACGAGCTGCGTGCCACGCGTGATGTCGACGGTGTTGACGAGCAACGGCGCGGCGAGATCGCTGAAGCGCAGGGCGGGGACGATGCTCCGGCAAAGATCGCGGAGCGGCTCCTCGAGATAGATCGACGGCGAGCGCATGCGCTCGAGGAGCATGCCGAAGTGATTGATGCGGAAGAGATCGCGCCGCCGAAGACTCTCGGCGCGGCGCGCCATCTCCTCGACGGGCATGCGTCCGACGGCAGCGGCGGCGATGAGCGCGCCGATGCTCGTGCCCGCGTAGACGCTCGGTTTGATGCGATGCTCTTCGAGCGCGCGGAGAACACCAATGTGGGCGAAGCCTTTCATTCCGCCGCCGCCCAGAACGAGCGCGACGCGCTTGCCAGCACTGCCGCCGGTCTGCTTTACCATCGTCGATTGCCAAGCTCCATCAACACGTTCAGCTCGATGTCACTGCAAGTACTTATACAGTCCATAGAGCCCAACGATCGCACCGCCGATCATGAAAATGTCGCCCGCGTCGCCGCCAACGACGGCTCCCACGAGAAGCGCCGCGCCACCCACGATCATCAGCGCCTCGCTTTGACCGAGTCCGGCGCCGCCGCGCTGCTGCGGCTGCGTCGTCGTCGTGGGGACAACGTTTCGTACGCCCACGGTCAGGGCAGCTACGGTGGGACCCACCTGCGGCTTCTCTACCTGCGTTGGGGCGAGATTCGGTGCGATCGGAGTTGCGGTAAGTGACTGTGCCGCGCCCTGGGGTGCGCGCAGCACGAGAATGAGTGCGGACATCAGAATGAGGGCAGCACGAGAGCGTACGTTCATCGCTTTCTCCTTTCGAGGTCTCGTGAAACGGCGAAAGATCCGCGCCATTCCGCGAATCTGCCCTGAAAGATGACGCCCGACCCGCTCCTCGCGTCAACGGGCACGTCAGGAATTGCGCGACGGATCACATGGTGGCGCACGCCCGAGGCCGGATCTAGTGTTGAGGCGATGATCGACCAGCAGAGGGACGCCGCGCGAGAGGTAGGGCAAGATGGCTCGCTCATCCGCGCGCTGGGCACCTGGGGTTTGACAGCCGCGATCGTGAACGTGACGATCGGCGCCGGCATCTTTCGTTTGCCGGCGAGTGTAGCGGCGACGCTCGGACCGGCGGCGCCGGCTGCGTATCTCCTCTGCGCACTGGCCATGGGTCTCATCGTTCTCTGCTTCGCGGAGGCGGGAAGCCGCGTCTCGCTGACGGGCGGACCTTACGCGTACGTGGAGGTGGCGTTCGGTCCCTTCGTTGGATTCCTGAGCGGCGCGCTGCTCTGGGCCGGACTCACGGCGGCGCTCGCCGCAGTGACGAGCTTCTTCGCGGATTCACTCGCCGCTCTCGAGCCGGCGCTCACGTCGGCGGGTGCGAAGGTGTCAGTGATGCTCGTCGTGCTGGCGGCGCTGGCGCTGCTGAACGTCCGCGGCGTGCGCGATGCGAGCCGCTTCAACGCGGTGATGACGGTGGCCAAACTGCTGCCGCTCGGGGTCATCGTGATCGTGGGCGCATTTGCGGTGCACGGAGTGAATCTCCGGTGGCAACAGACCCCCTCCATTGCGAGCCTTGGTCGAGCGTCCGCGGTGTTGATCTTCGCGTTTCTCGGCGTCGAGGCGGCGCTGGTGCCGAGCGGTGAAGTGAAGGATCCGGCGCGGACCGTGCCGCGCGCGGTCCTCCTGTCCATTGGAGTTGTGGCCGTGCTCTACGTGAGCGTGCAGGTCGTCTCGCAGGGAGTTCTCGGTGCCGGCCTCGTTGGCTCGAAGACACCGGTTGCCGATGCGGGAGGCGCAGTGCTGGGGACGTGGGGGCAAAAGTTGATTCTCGTCGGCTCGGCGGTAAGCATGTTTGGTTACGTGAGCGGAATGACGCTCGCGGTGCCTCGCATGTTGTTCGCGTTCGCGCGCGATGGCTTTCTGCCTCGAGCGGTCGGGTCGGTTCATCCGAGGTTCCGGACACCGTATTGGGCGATCGGGATCCAGACGGTGCTCGTGGCCGTGCTGGCGGCGACGGGAACGTTCGAGTGGCTCGCCATCATCGCCAACGGGTCGGTGCTGCTGGTGTACGCCGCGTGCTGTTTCGCGACGCTGGAATTGCGCCGTCGCGACATTCGCGGCGGCGGCGCGCCGTTCCGGGTGCCGGGAGCGGCAGTGGTTCCATGGCTCGCTCTCGCCGTAATCGTGTCGCTGCTCGCCACCCTGCAGCTGGGCGAGTGGCTCGCCGTCCTGGCGGTGCTCGTGGCGGCCGTGCCGGTGTACGCGCTCACGCGCGCGCGCCGGCGTACACCGGCCGCGGCAGCGGCGGGCGACTGATGCCGGATCCGCTTCTCGCGTTCCGCGGCGAATTTCCGATCCTCGAGCGCACCACCTACCTCGTCTCCAACTCGTTAGGTGCGATGCCGCGTGGGGTGCCCGATCGGCTGGCCGAGTACGTCGACGAGTGGGCGGAGCTCGGGGTGCGTGCGTGGGGGAAGGGGTGGTGGCGGAAACCGGTGGAGGTTGGGGACGAGATCGCGCCACTGATCGGGGCGAGCCCGGGCGAGGTGGTGATGGTGCCTAACGTGACGATCGGACAGGCGAGTGTGCTGTCGGCGCTCGACTACACGGCACCGCGCGATACGATCGTCATGACCGCGCTCGACTTTCCGTCGGTCCGGTATGTCTACGACGCGCTCGCGACCCGCCTCGGTGCGCGTGTCGTCGTGGTGCCGAGCGAGGATAGCATCAGCATCGACACCGAACGTCTGATCGCGGCGATCGACGAGCGGACGCGTCTCGTCGCGATCTCGCATGTGCTCTTCCGGTCCGCGTTCATCATGGACGTCGCGGCAGTGTGCCGCCGCGCCCGCGAGGTCGGCGCGCTCGTGTCGGTGGATGCGTTCCATTCCGTCGGCGTGATTCCGGTCGACGTGAAGCAGCTCGGGGTGGATTTCCTCACCGGAGGCGTGTTGAAGTGGCTGTGCGGTGGCCCCGGGGGTTGCTTCCTGTATGTCGCGCCGGAGGTGGCACACCGCCTAACGCCAGCGCTGACTGGCTGGCAGGCACATGCGCGACCATTCGCGTTCGAGCCGGAGATGGCGTACGCCGACGATGCGTTCCGGTGGCTCACTGGTACGCCCGTGATCCCGGCGCTCTACGCGGCGGTGGAGGGCCCAAGGCTTGTGAAGCGGGCGGGCATCGAGCGGATCCGCGCCAAAAGCATGCGCCAGACGGCGCGACTGATCGAGTTGGCGGACGCTCGTGGCTACCGCGTCACAGCGCCGCGGAACCCGGAGCAGCGCGGCGGCACCATCGCCTTCGACGTACCGCACGGTTACGAGGTCTCGGAGGCGCTGCTGGCGAACGACGTGCTCGTAGACTACCGGCCGAACGCCGGGATTCGCGTGGCGCCACACTTCTACACGACGGACGAGGAGCTCGAGCGCGTCGTGGCGATGATCGACGACATTCTCGCGAGTGGCGGCTGGCAGGCGCATGCCGGGCGCGGCGCCGCGGCTCGTCGTGGCTGAGCGCCGACTTACGGCGCGACGGTTGTGGCCGTGGCGAATCGGTGACACAATCGGGTGGCTTTCTTCCCTCGAGGTCCGAATGACGTTTCGTGCTTGCCTAACGGTTCTCGTCGCGGCCGTCGCGCCGCTGCTCGCCGCCGGTGCCCAGCCCTCGTCGCTGGACAGTCCGCCGCTCGCATCGACGCACGCGTCCACTTTCCGCGCCGACACTCTCGGCCTGCACCGCACGCTCGATTCCCTGGTAAAGCACTATCATGGCGTGCTCGGCTACTCGATCCACAATCTGGACACGGGCGAGCGGCTGACACTACGGGGTGACGAGACCTTCCCGACGGCGAGCCTGATCAAGGTTCCGATCCTGGTTACGCTGTTCGATCTCGCGGACAAGGGGATGATCTCTCTCGACGATCAACTCACCCTGCTCAAGATCGATCAGGTACCGGGTTCCGGCATTCTCCAGTTCATGCACCCGGGGATGAATCTCAGCGTGCGCGACGCGGCCGTGCTGATGAGCATTCTGAGTGACAACACCGCGACCAATCTGCTCCTCGACAAAGTGGCAATTCGGCGCGTGTGGCAGAAAATGGAGGCGCTCGGCCTGCCGCACACGAAGGTGCACTCGAAGGTTTTTCTGCGACTGGCGAGCGTGGCTCCCGACAGCTCCACGAAGTACGGCCTTGGCGTCACCACGCCGAACGAGATGGCGCGACTGTTCGAGATGCTGGCGAGTGGCAAAGCCGTGAACGAGAAGGCGGACTCGGCGATGCTCGGAATCCTGGGTGACAACCTGGACATGGAGCTGATGCAGCGCACCGTCTCAGGGCTGGCGGTACCGCACAAAACGGGTGCGACCGACTCGGTGCGCACGGAGTGTGCGCTCTTCCGGCTCCAGAGCCGGGTGGTTGCATGCGCGCTTACCAAGCAGAACACCGACACGCGCTGGGTGGTGGATAACGAGGCGCAGCTGGCGCTGGGCAAGATCGGAGAAGCGATCATGCGCACGTGGCCGAAGAAGCAGGAGCGGGCGGACGATTCGCGCTGATGCGCCGCCGGGCACGAGCTATGCCTCGAAAGGATGTAATGACTCGGAGGTTTACCGTGGAGCTTCGCAAGACAACGACGGCCATCCTTCTCACCGCGGCGACGCTGCTGACGCCGGCGGCATTGTCGGCTCAGTTCACGACTTTTGTGGCCCCGCCGCGCAAAGCCGCGGTCGACTCGGCGCCGGCGACGGTCGCGGCGGCGAAGTCCCGCGCGGACAGCGTGGCGCGGATGAGCCTCACTGACATGAAGACGTGGGTGGACTCCGCCGCTGGGACGAGCACACAGGTCGCGAGCGCCAACGACACGACGATGGCGGCAGCGAATGCCGCGGCGCCGTCGCCGCAGGTGCCCAGCGGGAACCCGCAGACTACGACCACCTTCTCGAATGGCGCGATCGCGCCGAATACAGCGAGCCCGCTGCCGGCGTATCTGGCGGCTGGCCTGGCGTCGCTCTCGGTGGGACTGTTCCTGCTTCGACGCCGCCGTCGGGCGGTGGTGACTGCCCGTCGTGACGGCTGATCGGGTAAAGCGGCTCGCCGGCCTCGGCCTGTGCATCGCGGGAGCGGTGCTCGTGGGCCATGCCGGTGTGCAGTACGCAAGAGGCGCGTATCGGGCGGATCTCGTCCGGCAGCAGTGGGAGGAGCAGCAGGCGCGGAGCGCTGTTGGCGCGGCACGCGAGCGCGTCGCCAACAGCGTCGCGTTTGCCAGCCGGAGTGTTGCCGTTGGCGCGCCGGTGGCGAGGCTCAGCATTCCGCGGATCCGCCTCGACGAAATCGTGCTCGAAGGTGTCGGGGACGATGAGCTGAACGCCGGCCCGGGTCATTTGCCCGGCAGTGCGCTGCCCGGCATGCCGGGTAACGCCGTGATCTCGGCACACCGGGATCGGCACTTCAGCCACCTGGATGCTCTACAGCTTGGCGACACCATCCGCACGGAAACGGGACAGTCGAGCGGGATTTGGGTGATTGTGGGTCGGCGGATCGTTGATCGAAACTCGCCAGCCCTTTTCCAGAGCTCCGAACCCCTCCTGACGCTCACAACCTGCTGGCCGGTGCGGTACTTCGGCAGTGCGCCCGACCGCCTGATCCTCACGGCGAAGCCAGTGAACGCGCCAGCGGGAAGTTCTCGAGGCTCGCTCGGAACGACCTGATTCCCTGGCCGGCGGCTTTAGCTTATCGCCGTGGCCCCTTTCGTCACTCCCGTGCTGTCTCCGGCCGTTCGCGAGGCACTCGCCCGCAAGCGGCCTGTGGTCGCGCTCGAGAGCTCGGTGCTCGCGCAAGGGCTTCCGATCCCCGAGAACCGTCACGCGGCGGAGCGCATGCAGCGAGCAGTGCAATCGGGCGGTGCTACCCCTGCCATCGCCGCGATCGTGCGTGGAAGAGGGACCCTGGGGCTCGATGGCGCGGATCTCGAGCGTTTTCTCTGCCGAGAGGGCGTGCGAAAGGTCTCGAGCAGAGATCTGGGCGTTGCGATCGCGGAAGGGGCGGACGGCGCGACGACGGTGGCGGCCACGCTGGTGCTCGCGCGAGCGGCCGGGATCGAGGTTTTCGCAACTGGCGGGATCGGCGGCGTCCATCGAAGAACGTCGCGGGACCTCGAGCGAAGCCGTCAACTCCGCGACGAGTCGGCGGACCTTCCCGAGCTGGCGCGCTCACGCGTGATTGTCGTTTGCGCCGGCGCGAAGTCGATTCTCGATCTCCCGGCGACTTGGGAGCGCCTCGAGACGCTCGGTATTCCAGTCATTGGCTACCGCACCGACGAGCTGCCGGGCTTCTTTACCGCCCAGACCGGAATCTCGCTTCAGGTGCGCTGCGATACAGCCTCCGGCATCGCTGCAATCGCGCGGAGCCACTGGTCGGTGGGCAACGGGCAGAGCGTCCTCGTCGTTCAACCGCCGCCATCTGATTGCGCGATGCCGGGTGACGAGATGCAAGAGGTCATCGATGCCGCGCTCGTGGAGGCCGAACGCAAGGGAATCGAAGGACCAATGACGACGCCGTTTCTCCTTGCCGCCGTCAGTCGTTTGACTAAGGGACAGTCTCTCGATGTCAATCTCGCGCTCCTCGAGAGCAATGCAGCGCTGGCGGCCGAAATCGCGAGCGCACTCACGCGAGAAATCGATGGCGCGGAGGGATCACAAAGCTGAGTTCTTGAACTCTCGTAGAGGACGAAAAATCGCGACCGAAATGAGCGCGACGATGTCGATTTTGCGCGCCTCATGGACGTCGTCCCGAGCGCGTCTCTGGCACCATGAAATGCCATTGAACTTCGCAGAAGCGTCGGGTACTATAGGCAAGTAACACCCCTCTGAGCTGGAGGCTTGCTCACGATGCCCACTCCGTTCCTGAGTTCGGAAGAGTACGACGAGCGCGCCCATCAGCTTTACAATGAAGGCCAGTATGATGAGGCGCTCCGTGTGCTCCGAGAGGGACTCGCACTCTATCCCAATGCGGTAGAGCTGCACATAGGAGTGGGGTACGCCCAGTTGGCCCGTGAAGAGTTCGCCTGGGCTCGACGGAGCTTCGAGGATGCGTTGGTCCTCGAGCCCGAGCACGAGGATGGTCTGGCGGGGCTCGGTGAGTCGGTTTTGAAGCTGGGTCAGGACGACGCGGCGCTTCGGTGCTTCAATCGCACGCTCGAGCTGGGCTACGGCGACGACATCGATCTCATGCTCCAGATCGGCCGCGCGCTGTTCCGCGAGGGCTCGATTCGGGAGCGTGCGGACTTCTTCGATCAGGCGAAGGAATTTTTCGAGCAGGCGGTGCAGCAGGCACCGGAGTCGGCGGAAGCGGTGTCGTGCGTAGGGTACACGCAGCACCGCCTGGGTGACGACGACGGCGCGATCGTCTCGCTACGACGCTCGCTCCAGCTGGACAACGATCATGCTGAAGCGCGCATCTACCTCGCGAACATCCTCTACGATCGCGGCGAGTACGAGGCGGCGCTCTATCATCTCGAGCAGACGACCCCCGAAGACCACTGGGACGAGCTCGGAATCTGGCGCCTGATCGAGCTGAAGCGAACCTTGTACAAGGTGACTGAGCAGGATCCCGAGCTGAAGCCGTGGGACGATCGTCTCAACGAGCTCGCGGGCGATCTCGACGACGTCGACGAGCTCTTGATGGAGCTTGATCCGCGGCACGTGGTGGACGAGGCGACGCGCGAGGCGCAGATCGCGCGCGGCCAGCTCGAGCTTTTCGGCACGTTGCTCAGCGGCCTGGCCGAACAGAAGGAGGACTCGGGAGCCGCCCATCAGATCGTCGCGCGCGATGGAACGAAGTTCGTCGGTTCGTGGGAAGAGATCGTGATGCGAATGCGAGACACGGTAGGCGATCCCACGCACACGATGGAAGACTTCATGCGTCGCGCGGCGCGGCGCGGCTTCCGCGAGACGGGCGTGCAGATTCCGACACATGACGCGGAGAGCTTCATCAAGGGCAGCGCGGACGCAGGATTGCTCAGAATCGTACGGTGAACGAGATCGCGCGCCGGAGCGCGCTGTCCGCGCTCGATCGTGCCCGGCCGGCGATCGCGCGGCTGGACCAGTCCCGGCATTTCGAGGAGCTCGCGGCAGACCTGATGGAAAGTTGGAGCGCGGTGGAAACCGCGCTCCGTTCGCTCGTGGGTGGCACGACGCTGGCTGGGCAGCCACTCATTCGCGAGGCGCGCCAACGGCAGCTGCTCTCGTTCGAGCAGGCGAACGCACTCGCCGAGTTCCACGCGGCAAACGAGCGCGCGCAGGCCACTGACTACGAGCCGACGCCGGCGGACATCAACGCCGCGCGCGACGCATTTCTCAAGTTCGAAACGGGGTTGATGTCCGACCAGGTCGGCGCGGTTGCGCCGGCGCCGATCAGGCTGAATACCGAAGGAATGCGGAGCTCTCCGCTCGGCGCCCCCGAGCCCGTGCCGCCACCGCGAGATGGACTCGAGCCGTGGGTGAAAGGCCTGCTGGCGGCGGTCGTGGTGCTGGTCATCGTGGGTCTCGGCTTCGCCGCCTATTCTCAGGGCTGGTTCAGCAGGCGAGACGATGCGTTACAGCGCGGCATCGACGACTATCGGCGGGGGCAGCGCGAGGCAGCGGTTGGCGAGTTCACCAAGGCGTCGCGCGATGATCCGAACGATCCTATGCCGCACGTCTACCTGTCGCGGATGGCGCGCGAGGTGGGCAACATGACCATCGCGGGCCAGGAGGCGCAGACCGCGGTAAAACTGGGACCGGACAACGCGGTCGCGCTTCGCGAGCTCGGGCTCTATCTGCTCAGCGCCGGAAACTATGATCTGTCGCGACGATTCCTCGTGCGCGCGGTGCAGGCGGATACGAACGATCGCATGGCGATGGGCTATCTCGGCTGCACGCTGACTCGACTAGGCCGACCGACCGAGGCGCAGGTCTGGTACAATCGAGCGGGGCAGGGCGACTGGAGCCGGTGCGCGATGGGACCCGCCGGGATGCCATTGCCCGGACAGCCGTTGACACCGGGCGCGGCGATGCCGGGCACTGGAGCGCCGCGACCCTAACGAGTCCGCGAGGCGGAGCTGGTCATCGAGCGGTGTGGGGCGCGTGATTAGCTTGTTTGCATGACCACCACCACCCCGCTATTCGGCATTGATTCGGCGACCGTGAACCGCACCGTGCTGCCGAACGGACTCAAGGTTCTGATCAAGCCCGACTTCTCCGCGCCCGTCGTCGCCATCGTGACGTACGTGAGCGCGGGCTACTTCGACGAGACCGACGACGTCGTCGGCATCGCTCACGTCCTCGAGCACATGTACTTCAAGGGGACGCCGACCCGTGGTGTCGGAGAGATCGCCAAACAGACGAAAGCCGTTGGCGGCTACCTCAACGCCGCGACGATCTACGATCACACGAGCTACTACACGGTTCTTCCGTCCACTGGTTTCCGCCAGGGACTCGAGGTGCAGGCGGACGCGTACGCCAACTCGCTGATCGATTCCGAGGAGCTGGCGCGAGAGCTCGAGGTCATCATTCAGGAAGCGAAGCGGAAGGCGGACAATCCGGCCGCCGTTGCGACAGAAACTCTGTACGAGCTGCTGCACGACAAGCATCGCATTCGTCGCTGGCGTATCGGGCGCGAGCCGGGTTTGCGGGCACTGACGCGTGATGCGATGCTGCGCTTCTATCGCAACTTCTATCATCCCGGGAATACCGTCCTCTCGATCGTCGGCGCCGTGGACCCTGACGCCGCGATGCAGGAAGTGGAGCGATTGTATGGTGGGTTGCCGGGCGGAACACCGACGCGATCACCCGGGCCGACAGAGGAAGGAACGGGCGGTTTCCGATACCGCGAGCTCGCCGGCGACATCGGACAGACGCAGCTCACGATGGGATGGCGCACGCCGGGCACGCTGCACGTCGACACGCCCGCGCTCGATCTCCTCGCAATGGTGCTGGGCGCCGGCCGCGCGTCACGACTCTATCGTGCGGTGCGGGAGCGCAAGCTCGCCGCCGCGGTGAGCGCGTACGATTACACCCCGACGGAGTTGGGGGTCTTCGTGGTGCACGCCGAGACGCAGCCCTCGACGACGCAGGATGCGGCGATCGCGACGTGGGATCAGCTGCGACGGGTTCGCGAGGAAGGAGTCGGCGAATACGAGCTGACGCGCGCGAAGCGGCTGTACGAGTCGCGGTGGGTGAGGCGATTCGAGGACATGGAAGGTCAGGCCAACCACCTCGCGGAGTGGGAGGCACTCGGCGACTGGAAGCTGGGCGACTGGTACATCGAGCGGCTCCTGACGGCAACGAGTGAGCAGCTGCTCGAGATCGCGAATCGGTACCTCGCCCCGGAACAGGCGGGAATCATCGTCTACCGGCCCAACGAGAGCGCTCCCGTGGCCGCGGACGGGGGCGCGATGCTGGCGCTACTCGAAGGCCGCCGCGCCGACGCTTTGCCGCCGAGCGCGCCGTACCGGCCGCCGTCAGCGTCGCCTAACGAGCCGATAGTGCGGCGCGAGCGCGAGCAGGCTGGAGTGATCGTGTATCGGGTGGCGTCGGGTCTGCCGATTCTCGTCAGGCTGAAGGCTGGTGCACCGCTCGTCCACGTCGGAGTGTTCGCGCTCGGGGGCGCGACGGCGGAGACGGAGGCGAGCGCCGGACTCACGACGTTGATGGTGCGGAGCGCGCAGAAGGGGACAACGACGCGCACGGCGCTCCAGATTGCGGAGGAGGCGGAGATGCTCGGGGGGAGCGTCGGGGGATCGGTCGGATCGGACAGCTTCGGGTGGACCATCTCGGTGCCGACAAGCTACGTGAGCGCAGCGATGGCGCTGCTCGCGGACGTCGCGCAGCACCCGACGTTCGAACCCGAAGCACTGGAGACGGAACGCGCGGTCGCGATCGCCGACGTCATCGCGTCACGGGACGACATGTTTCGCTATCCGATGCGACTGGCGACGCAGGCGGCGTTTCGAGGGCACCCGTATGGCGTACCGGCAACGGGAACGGAAGAATCGCTGCGCGCAATCGAGCACACGCACGTCGCGGTGTGGCACCGCGAGCAGCTGCTCGGTCCCGAGGCCAGTCCCGTAGTGGTGATCGTGGCCGACGGCGACCCGGACGCACTCGCGGCGATCGCGGCGCGGGAGTTCGCCGAGCTGGGTCGCGCCGAGCCGTCGCGTCTGACGACACCGGAATGGCCGGCGAGTGCCGTGACGAGCGCGGAGCGCCGAGACAAGGCGCAGACAGCAATGGGGCTGCTCTTTCCCGGACCGACCCGCACGGACCCGGATCGCTTCGCCGCGTCGATGATCGCGAGCGTGGCGAGCGGTCTGGGTGGGCGCTTCTTCGACGAGTTGCGCGACAAGCAGTCGTTATGCTACACGGTGACGGCGTTCAGCTCGACGCGGCGCGCGGCCGGCACATTCGGCGCGTACATCGCGACGTCGCCGGATAAGGAGGAGGCGGCGCGGAACGGCTTGCTGGCGGAATTCGAACGGCTGCGCACCGAGCCGGTGACGGCCGAAGAGCTCGAGCGGGCGCAGACGTACGCCATTGGAGTACACGCGATCCAGCAGCAGAGCGGGAGCGCGGTGCTGGGGGACGTCATCGACGCGTGGCTCTTCGGGCAGTTGAGCGATCTCGAAACATTCGAGCGGAGCGTGCGGGGGGTGACGGCGGAGCGCATGCAGCGGCTGGCGCAGCGCTATTTCGATCCGAGTCGGCGCGTGGAGGGAGTCGTCCGCGGAGTGGGGCGCGCTGTTTAGCGGACGTGCCCCGCGCGCCTACGGCGTCGGCGTGGTGATGGTGGCTTCGCGGAGAGCGCGCATGGCGCCCATCACGTAGATCGTCGCCTCGCGGAGGCGGCCGCTGGGGGAGCGGAGACCGCGCGCCTGGCCATAGTCGCCGGCCTCGTAGACGAGCATTCCCTTGATCGCCGGATGCGCGGTGGCCCAGGCCAGGATGTCCCAGATCGCCTGTGCCTGGCTCGCTTCACCATGGGCGAGCGGGTAGCCGCCGGCGGCGAAGACCCAGTGTTGCTTCGCGGGCGGTACGACGGCCATCCACCGATCGGCGGTGCGGGTGTATGCGTCGAGCGCCTCCGCGCCTCGTCGGTCAGGAAAGAACGAGAAGCCGAGGATGTCTATCGGTGACGCGGGGCCCGCGGCCCAGGCGTAGAGCGCGCTGTCGCGGGAGTCGAACGCGGATGCGGCGAGGCCGATCCGGATTCGGCGATCGACCGATTTCGCGGCCTGGGCGGCGTCCGTGAAGTACTCCTCCCATGCCGGCAGCTGCAGCCGGCCGACGAGCCGCTCGCCAACCCCATAAGGATCCTCTGCCGGCAGGAGGATGTCGGGATGCAGCCGCCTAACGATGCGCCGAATGGCGGCGAGGCGGGCGCGCGTGTCGAGCGGGACGTGGCGCAGCTCCGGCAGGAGCTTGCCGCGATAGCCGAGGGTGACGATGAGAATCGTGCTGTCGCGCTGAAGCTGATCGAGGGCGCGCGCAAGTGAGTCGAGCACAGCGTTCGTGACGTCGGGGACGACGACGATGCCAACGACGTCCGCCGTGAGAGTGTCGGCGAGAGCAAGGTCTCCCGCGACCGCCGGTGGTGGCGGTGGGCTGCCGACGTCGGGAAAGAGCTTGACGCCGATCGCGAAATCGCCCTCGGGACGTTCGGTGAGCCGATCCGAGGCGTGCGCGCGGTAGCTGCGAACCGCCTTGATGGCGACGGGCAGCTGGAACGCGATACCGACGGACCAGCCTAACGCGACGGCCGAGAGGAGAGCACGAAAGCTTGCGGTGACGGCGCGCAACGCGGGAAAGGCGGGCGCGATCATCGGCACGTTGAGGTAGAGCGGATTCGCGATTGCCGCCTGCGTCGTGGCAAGCGACAGCGCCGCCGTCTGGGCGGTGAGCAGAAGCAGGAACGGCTGCGCCGGCTCGAGTCCACGAGACGCCATATACCGCACGACGCCCGCCCCGGCGATCACGACGTCGTAGATGGCGATGGGAATTCCCCATGCGGGGTTGACGACGCGGCGGGCGAGCGCGTAGACGGCCTGCGCAGCGAAGATGACGAGCACCGCTGGCCAGATCCAATCGACGTAGAGGATGGCGCGTCCGGTGATGACTGTCGTGGAGGCAAGCGCGACGACGAGCGCGGGCAGCACGAGCAGGCCCGCGAGTCCGGACAAGGCGGCGAATCCGCGCGGCGCCTGTGGCACGCGCGCTATGCGCCCGGCAAGGACGATGTCCCAGACGACGATGACGAGGCAGAGCGCGAGGTGCGCGGGGGGGAGCCAGACGCTCGTCAGCACACGATCGATCTCGAGTCGTTAGGCGCGGTCGCGGGCGTCGCGATGGACGTTGCGCGCGGTGAGGCGGCGCGCGAAGACGTCGACGGCGCGGGACGCGTCGATGGTACGCGGCGCGAGCACGTCGACGAGCAGGAGCTCGCGTTCGGGAACGGCATGCACGGTAATGTGGCAATCGTCGTGCAAGAGCACCGCGGTGAGGCCGCCGGCGCGTCGGTCACGCATCGTTGGTATGCCGCCGGCGTTGATTCCCGCGGCGCTCGCGGCGGCGACGAGCAAGCCGCTGATGAGGGCGCGGTCGGCCAGCTGGTTCGCCGGTACGCCGAGAAAGTCAGCGGTGAGGTGCTGATACTGGCGAGACAAGCGCGTCAGAGCACCGACGAAGGAGGGACGAATCACCGTGTCGCTGCTCGCCAAGCTAGACCGGGTGCGATGGAGTAGCAAGCAGTGGGACGCGGGTGGCGGGACGCGGGACGCGGGTTGCGCCACTAGCTTTCGTGCTCCATGCACTGGCCGCTCTCGCGCTTCGCGCATGCTCGCATTGGTCGCGAGAGATTCGCTGCCGCGTTCGCACTGCTCGCGCTCGCGCCGCGCGTGCACGCGCAACAAGCCGCGCGGAGAGCGCTTCCGCCGCTCGAGCTGCGCGCCGATGTGATCGATCCGCGCTCCTCAAAAAACGGGACGCTGCAGGTGGGCCTCGGTGTCAACCTCCCGCTCGGCTCCTACGTGCGCCTCGAGCTCGATGGAGCCGGTGGCGTCACGCGTCGCGCGGCAATGGACCATCACAGTGGGCGGGGAGACGCGCTCGTGCGATTTCTGCTGGATCCATTCGCGGAATCGTCGTGGGGGCTGTCGATTGGCGGCGGGATGAGCGCACTCTTTGCCGAGGGCGCGAGGACGCGCGAGTATCTGGTCGTCGTGGCGGACGTGGAAGCACCGCGCGTGGGCGGGATCGTGCCGGCGCTGCAGGTTGGCCTCGGCGGCGGCGTGCGGGTCGGACTCGTGGCGCGCGCCTATCGGCGCGGCCGCCGTTAGGCGTAACGAAAAACGCCTCCACCGCAACTGCGGTGGAGGCGTACATCGTCTGTCGTCAGGCCGCGGAGACGTCGGCGGCGTCGTGCTTCTTGGGCGGCTGAGCGAAGCGCTCACCCAGCTTGCGGAGCTCGCCGAGCTGATCGGTGGTGAGCTCGGGAAAGCGTTCCGTCATGTACTGCATGGTCTCGCTGAACCACTCGACCTGATGCTCAGCGGCGGAATCGACCACGCCGCATCGCATGATGTGTTGAAACAGCTCGTCCCGGGCCTCCTCGAACGCGGTCGGGGCAGCTGTCGGAGTCCTGCTTCGGTTCTTCTGTTTGGCCATGTACGAGTCTAGAGGGTGAAATGGCGAGAGAAACTTAACAAAGCTTGCCCTCATCCTACAGACGCGCTCGCGAGACGATTCGTTGAATCATCGGCGCGGGCGAAGGGTCGGACGAGTCAGGCGTGAAATCTCGAGGACATCATGACACGTTGAACACGTGCACGAGTCGTTCCGGAGGATTCGTTCTCAGAGTGATAAACCAGCGCGACGACAGAGTTTCACGAGCCCGGCACTTCTCGCGCGGCACTCGCGCCGTCGAACTCGAGGACGAGATTGATGAGCGTTTCCGGGGACTCCTCGGGGACTAAACGACCGACATTCGGCAGGCGCGCGATCCGGCAGCCGGGTATTTCCTCCGCGAGGCGTTCCGGTGCGGCTCTGTCACGGCCGCGATGCGCGAGAAAGTGATCCTGCTCGCCCCAGACGATGAGCGTTGGCTGGTCGATCTGGGTGAGCTCGATCTCGTCGAGGTCCTCGCCGT
>JAJKIR010000117.1 GCA_021154325.1 Gemmatimonas sp. | reverse complement strand
TTTTTCCCTTTCATGCTGTCAGCAGCACGCAACACATGGTTGGAGATGCACCATGACGACGCTTCAGCAAATCGACCTGCAGTGCCCCATCTGCGAGAATCGGTTTCGATCGCAGGCAGTGGTGTCGACGAATTCCTTCGGTGGAAAGCGCACCGATTTTCACGAGCGAGCTGCGGGGACCCAACCGCTGCCGTATCTGATCCACACGTGCAGCCGCTGTGGGTACTCGGGATCGGAGCGCGACTTCACCGAAGATGCCGACGTCTCACCCGTGCTCAAGGAGCGCGTGTGGAACGAGCTCGCGCCGGCGATTGCTACCGGTCCTGTGTCCGGGTCGGAGAAGTACGAGGCCGCGGCGAAGGTTGCCGACTGGCAGGGCATGGAGCCTCGGCACGTGGCCGATCTGTTGTTGCGAGCGGCGTGGTGTTGTGTGGACGAAGGGGACATCGAAGCGGAGCGGTTTTTCCGCCGCAAGGCAGCGTGGAAGTTCGAGGAGTCGCTGCAGAGCTTCGACGGTGTGGCGCGGGATGAGCGGGCGGTGCTCACCTATCTCGTCGGCGAGTTGTGGCGACGAGTGGGAGACTCGAAGCTGGCGGCGGAGTGGTTCAACCGCGTCGCGTCGGAGGTGGTGGACGCGCACACACAGCAGTGGGTGATCGACGCGGCACGCCAGCAGCGCGATTGCCCGAGAGAGTGGTTCGGCTGATTTGGCGGGCGTGGGTGGTGCGGGCGTGGGCGTGTGATGTGGGGTGAGAAGGAAGGGAGGGAAAGGGGTGCCGGGGGCGGCACCCCTTTCGCGTTTTGGTCGCTTCGCATTTGGTCGCTTCGCATTTGGTCGCTTCGCTCCCAAATGCCTATCTATCTGGAGTCGCGTGCGCTGCGCGCACGCTCACTGCCCTTCGCCCTTGCGCCTAACAAGTCGACGTCAGCGCGTACCGAAGAGGCGATCACCGGCGTCGCCAAGACCGGGCATGATATAGCCCTGGTCGTTGAGCGCGCGATCGAGAGCGGCGCAGTACACTGTGACGTCGGGGTGGTTGCCGGCCAGACGCCGCACCCCTTCTGGGGCCGCTACGAGACAGAGAAAGCGAATACGCGTCGCGCCGGCGCGTTTGAGCGACGACACCGCGGCGACGGCACTGCCGCCGGTGGCCAGCATAGGATCGAGCAGGAAGAAGTCTCGCTCCGCGGCGTCGCCGGGAACCTTGAAGTAGTAGTCCACTGGCTCCAGCGTGTCGTGATTCCGGTACAGACCGATGTGGCCAACCCGCGCGCCGGGCACCAAGCGGTAGATCCCCTCCACCATACCGAGCCCGGCGCGAAGGATCGGAACGAGCGTGAGCTTCTTCCCGCTCACGCGCTGTCCGACCGTCCGCTCGAGAGGCGTATCGACTGGCGCGGCTTCGAGGGCGAGATCGTTCGTCGCCTCGTATGCCATGAGCATCGCGATCTCGTCGACCAGCTCCTTGAAGATCTTGGTCGGCGTCCCACGATCGCGCAGAATGGTGAGCTTGTGCTGAATCAGCGGGTGCGAGACGATGCGCAGTGTGGGGTACGCGGGGGTGGTGTCCATGGCGGGGAAGCTACTAATTTCGCGCGAATGAAAGAATACCAAGCCGTCATCCTTCGGCTCACGCGACACACGCGGGATGACGAGGATGCGCTCACTGATCTCCTCAACGAGCGCAGTCGCGGCGGTTGGGAGCCGGCATTGATGGCACAGGACGGCGTCCGCTTGACGGTCGTGTTCCAGCGGCCGAGCGGCGGCGAGCAATAATCGTCTGCGTTCCGAAGACGCTGATCATTCCGCTACGCAGCGGATCCTCGACGCGACGGCGCGTCGCGTCGCATCGAACGGCGCCGCCGCGCTCGCGTTGAGCGAGATCGCGCGAGACGCCGGCGTAAGCAAGGCGCTCATCCACTATCACTTCGTCGACAAAGAGACGCTCCTCGCCCGGCTCATCGACCATCTCGCGCGTGGCGTCGTGGCGCGCGAGCGAGAAGCACTTCGACGGTTCGAGCACGAGCACAATCCGTTGGCAGTGGACGCGCTGTGGGCATGGCTGGAGGGAGAGCTCGAGCGCGGCTCGATCAACGTACTTCTCGAGCTGGATGCGTATCGCGGGCCGGCGGTGCAGGCGGCAGCGCGTGCGGCCGCGGCTGCGCGAGAGGCGGCGGCGCAGGAAACGATACAGCGCCTATTCGCAATCCTCGAGCTGCGGCCCCGCATCGAGCCCGCGATGCTCGCTACCGTGCACGTTGCTTTCGTCGATGGACTGGCCATTCGCAAGGGACTCGCGAGTGGAGAGGAACGCGTATCGACGCCATCTCGTGTCGCGTTCGATGTCTTCTGGCTTGCGATGCTCAGTCTGGCGGAGTGATGACACGGGCGAGAGCTTTGATGGGTGCGGAGGGCGCCGCGTGCTGCGGCGACCCGGCCGACCCCCGACAATCGCCGCCGTGTCCCCTTCGAATCGCCCGAGCCTCTTCGCACGCCTAACGACGATACTCGTCTTGCTCGTCTTGCTCGCGTGGCTCGCCTCGCTGGCGGCGGTACTCCTCTGGGAGCGCCGCGACGACGCGGGTCAGGCCGACGCGATCGTGGTTTTGGGGGCGGCCCAATACGACGGCCGGCCGTCGCCGGTGCTGAAGGCTCGCCTCGACCACGCGCTCTCGTTATGGAATCGTCACCTCGCGCCCCGACTCGTCTTCACCGGCGGGATGGGCGACGGCGACACGACGAGCGAAGCGGCGGTGGGTCGGCGTTATGCCGTGAAGCATGGCGTACCGGACACCGCCATCCTTACCGAGACGCGCGGACGAACGACGGCGGAATCCATGCAGCGTGTCGCCGCGATGATGGACACTGTGCATGGCCGGGAGGTGATCCTCGTTAGCGATCCCTTTCACATGCTCAGGCTGTCGATCCTGGCTCGGCGCTTCGCGTTGGTGCCGCGCACGTCGCCAACGCGAACCAGCCCGATCTCCTCGAGTTCGACGGAATCGTGGCGCTACGCCCTGAGCGAATCAGTGAAGGTGCCTCTGACGCTGCTGTTCGAGCATCCGGGCCGCTGAGCGATCATTGGCCGAGGGCAGAGCGGAACCAACTCCAGTAATCCCCGGGGGCGCGCTCAGCGACGTCGTTGTGCCCGGCGCCATGCACGAGGAGTAGCGCACCTTTTTTCCCAGCCGCCTCATACACGGTACGGCCCATTCTGACGGGCACGATCACGTCTTTCAGACCATGCGCGACCGACACCGGTGCGGCGAGCGTACGAACGCGACCTTCCGTGTCGTAGTGCACGCGAGAGACGAGCGGCCAGAACAGCGATAACCCGGGAAGGGCCATGCGCCGCGCCATCGCTCGGGCCGACGAAAACGGCGATTGCAGAAGGAGCGCAACAGGAGTGGACTCGGCCGCAAGCTCCGCCGCGATCGCGCTGCCGAGCGAGTGGCCGAAATACGCAAGGCGGTCGTCCCGAACCGATAGCTCGCGCGTGACGAAGTCTCGTGCCGCACGAGCATCGCGTGCGGCGTCCTGGTAGGTAGGTCGGCCTGGCAGACCGTCGTAGCCGCGCAGCTCGGGAAGCAATACGGCCACGCTCGCCACGCGGGTCACCGCCTGTGCCCAGGGAACGAGAAAGCGCGCGAGATCGGCATTGCCGTGGAATGCAATGAGCACCACCTCTGCGCGCTCGACGTCACCGACAAGAAAGCCAAAGAGCTCAATACCATCCTCGGCTCGGTACGAGACCTGCCGCACCTGCTCGCTGCCGGCGTGCGGCGACGTGCGATTCGACGATGCGGGAGGCGGCTGGAAGACGATCCGCTCCTGATGCTGCCAGAGTACGGTGAGCAGCAACAGGTAGACAACGGCCGCTATCAGCACGACGAACCAGAACACGTGATGCGAGATGCCGAAGGCCGTCGAGGGAGGCAGGGTTCCTGACGAGTGTCGAGGAGTGCAATTTACCGAGATGCGTATTCCAATCGAAACCTTTCGGTTGCCGAATGGCTTGTTCGTCACGCTCTCCGAGGATCACACGGCGCCGATCGTTGCCGTGAACCTCTGGTACCACGTGGGCTCCGCGAACGAGCGCCCGGGGCGCACCGGATTCGCGCACCTGTTCGAGCACATGTTGTTTCAGGGATCCGCAGACGTCGGCGCGAACGAGCATTTCGAGCTGATCCAGCGCGCAGGTGGCACGTTGAATGGTTCGACCTGGTTGGACCGAACCAACTACTTCGAGACCGTCCCTTCCAATCAGCTCGAGCTCGTGCTCTGGCTGGAGGCGAACCGCATGGGTTGGCTGCTGCCGGCGATGACGCAGCAGAAGCTGGATACGCAGCGAGACGTCGTGAAGAACGAGCGCCGGTGGTCGGTGGACAACCAACCCTATGGCACATGGTGGGAGCGGTTGCCGGCACTGGCATTCCCTGAAGAGCATCCGTTTCATCACTCGCTCATCGGTTCGATGTCCGATCTCGACGCGGCGAGTCTCGACGACATCAAGCACTTCTTCGCCACCTACTACACACCCGACAACGCCGTGCTCTCCCTCGCGGGCGATTTCGACCGCGTCGAGGCGCGGCGGCTCGTCGAGCGATACTTCGGTGCGATCCCATCCGGGCGCAGCAAGCCGCCGCTGCCCGATATGGAACTGCCGGCGACCTTTGGCGAGTGGAAGCGCGTCGTCGTCGAGGACGACGTGATGCTATCGCGGCTTTTCCTCGCGTTCCGTGCGCCGGCGTTCGGGACAGAGGCGTACTACGCGTCCAGCGTCTGCGCGACCATACTCGGCTCGCGAAAGGGCAGCAGGCTCTATCGGCGTCTGGTACGGGAGCGGCAGGTCGCCGCTGAGGCCCAGGCTTTCACGTACGACCTGACAAAGGCCAGCGATCTCTTCGTCATCGACGTGACCGCGCGGCCCTCGGTGAGTGCCGAAACGCTCGAGCGCGATGTCGCCGATGAGGTCGACGTCCTGGTGCGGGATGGCGTGACGGAGGAAGAAGTCGCGCGTGCGGTCGCGCTCGTGCAAACCGAATTCATTGCGGCCATGCAGTCGGCGGGTGACCGCGCCGACCGCCTGTCGATGTTCGCGACGTATTTCAAAGATCCTGAACTGGTGAACACACAGGTGCAGCGGTACGAGTCGGTGACCGTCGATGCCGTCAACACATTCGTACGGGAGCGACTCGGGGAGAACAATCGCTCGAGCCTTCTGTTCGTGCCGAAAACCGAAGGCGAGAGCGAGGCGGTACCCTCCGACGAGCTCGCAGCCGGCATCGCGTCCGCGGCGCAGTCGTGACCGGCATCGCGACGACGGAGCGGCTGCCTCGGCCCAGGGCCGGGGAGCCGAGACCGTATCAGTTTCCGCGATTCGACCGCGGCGCGCTGCCTAACGGCATGAAGCTGATCGTGGCGCCGATCTCGAAGTTGCCGATCGTGACGATCAGTGTCGTCGTCGACGCGGGCGCCGTCGCGGATCCGCCGCAACGATCGGGTCTGGCGCAACTGACGGCCAAGCTGCTCCTCGAGGGGACCACGTCACCAGAGGGCACGGCGATCACCGACCGTTTCGAGCGCCTGGGTGCCTCGATCGACGCGCATGCCGACTGGGATGTCGCCGCAGTGACGGTCTCGACACTCACCGACAAGCTTTCCGAATCCTTCGAGCTACTGGGTGCCGTGTTGCGCCGGCCAGGGTTCAACGATCGCGAAGTGGAGCGTCTCAAAGCTGAACGCCTGGCTGAGCTACTCCAGCAGCGGGCGGAACCGCGCGGTCTTGCGGACGAGCTCTTTTCTCGATTCCTATACGACAGCCGGTCTCGTTATGCGCTCCCCGATGGCGGAGATGAGACTAGCGTTCGTGGACTCACGCGCGAGGAGGTTGTCCGGTTCTACGAGGCGCGCTACTCACCGGCGTCGATGACTATGATTGTAGTCGGCGACGTCGAGACGCGCGCATTAGAGCGCATGGCCGCCGCCGTGTTCGGCGACTGGAGAGGTCCCATGACGACGCCGGCTTCATCATCAGACGAACCGGCACGACGGAACCGCGCACTCCACATCGTCCACAAGCCGGACGCCCCGCAGTCGGAGCTGCGGATAGGTCACGTCGGACTGCCGCGACGTCACCCGGACTACTTTCCCGCGGTGATCATGAACGCCGTGCTCGGCGGGCTGTTCTCGTCGCGCATCAACCTCAATCTGCGGGAAGTCCACGGCTACACGTACGGCGCGAACTCGTATTTCGATTGGCGCCGACAGAAAGGTCCGTGGGTCGTAGCCACGGCGGTCGCAAGCGACGTGACGCCCGCAGCTGCCACCGAAGTGCTGAAGGAGATTGACCGCTTTCGCTCGGCGGCGATTACAGAGGACGAGTTGACGCTCGCGACGAGCTACCTGGATGGCGTCTTCCCTATTCGCTTCGAGACGACCTCGGCGATCGCGTCGGCGCTCACGACCCTGGTGGTGTACGACCTGCCTGACGATTGGTATGACGAATATCGAGCACGAGTTCGAGCCGTGACGAGTGGCGACGTGCTCGTCGCAGCCGAACGACATCTGCACCCGGAAGCGCTGCAGATGGTGGTCGTCGGGAACGCGGCCGCGGTCCGGGAAGGGATGGAGGCGATCGCATTCGGCCCAGTACAACGTTACGACGTCGAGGGGCGACGCGCCTAACGATGGGAGACGCCAAGCTCGGCTCCCGTCGCGTATACACCGGCCGGGTCCTGAACCTCGACATCGACAAGGTCCAGTTCCCCGATCAATCAACGGGTGAGCTCGAGATCATCAGACATCCGGGCGCTAGCGCCGTGCTCCCGTTCTTGAGCGACCCGAGTGGCCCCGATCCGCAGATCCTTCTGATCAAGCAGTACCGATATGCAGCCGAGGATTTTCTGTATGAGGTGCCAGCCGGCAGACTCGACCCCAACGAGTCACCCTTGGATTGCGCCCGGCGCGAACTCATGGAAGAGACCGGCTGTACGGCTACGCATATCGAGCCACTGTACACGTTCTACACGACACCTGGCTTTATCGACGAGCGGATTCATGGATTCATCGCCACCGGACTCACCCGAGGTGAGAGCCGCCGTGAGGCTGACGAATTCATGACGCTCGAAACGCTGACTCTCGCGCACGCGTTGGAGTTGATAAAGAAGGGTGAGATTCGCGACGGAAAGACGGCGGTGCTGATTCTTTTCGCGGCCGGTTTCCGAGCAGGCCTGTAGCGCGCGAGTCGACAACCGGCGCGACCCGCCGCCGTGTCGAAGTAGAGGGAAGCGCCGGTACGTGTCCATGTGAGCCGTCGCCGGGAGTGGACATTTCCGGCACCGCCAGAGCTCGCCCAGCATCGAGCTGATGGGTCCCAAGTCGTTGCCTGAGCGCATATTAACACTTAAGGCCCTGCGGCGTCTAATGGGGCACATAGCCTGCTTTTGAAGGGGCATGACCTATGGACGCGCAGTGCAACGTCACAATGGAGGAGCCCAGATCGATTCAGATTCGTCGGATCGAGCCCTGGTGCAGCACAAAAGGGGGCATCAAATGGCTGAGGTCGCATTCAAGAGGGCGCCGCTTCCGGGCACGTCCATTCGAGAGAGGCTCCGCACGCAGGACGACGCTGCAGTCGTTTCCGCCTTCCTTGGCGGAGAGGAGCGTGCATTTCAGGAGCTGGTCGAGCGCTATCAGACCAGGCTGTTGAACTTCATCTACCGAACGATCGGGGATCGCGAGAAGGCCGAGGATCTGGTCCAGGAAGTCTTCATCCGGGTGTACCGGCACATTCATCGATTCGACCGCTCGAAGAAGTTCTCGACTTGGGTATACACGATTGCATCGAATCTGGCGAAGAACGAACTCCGCAATCGGTCCCGGAACCCGCTCGTGCTTTTCCAGACGATCAAGAGCAATTGGGAAGACGAAGAGCGGCCGCTCCAGTTCGAGGATACAACGGCTCGGCCGGACGACCTCTACCGGAAACGACATCTCCGGCAACTGGTCGAGGATACCGTGGCGAAGTTGCCGGAGCATCATCGGCAGGTCTTCGTGCTTCGCGAGCTGGAAGGCAAGTCGTACGAGGAGATCGCGGAGATCACGGATTGCAATCTCGGAACGGTGAAATCGCGGCTGAATCGAGCTCGAAATGCGTTCGCGTCGATCATCGAGCCCTGGCTCGATTGATTCGCGACAACTCGCTGAACGAATAGGAACAGAGAAGCCGGCGCGACAATTCGCGCCGGTTTTTTTGCGTGATGATTCAGATAACTCGCGGTACCATTTTTGAGTTTGTTCCCCAGGTAAAATGCCCCTGGCCCTGTGGCTTGTGGTCAGGTAATTCTGGAACCGCGTCTGCGCTGTCGGGTACCGAGACGCGAACCAGTCACGCAACGAATTGCTCTGATGGATTGTCGCGCGTTTCGAGAGAATCATGTCGGCTTTGTCGATGACGTACTTCCAGCGATCGACATGGAAGCGATGCATCGACATCTGCGGTCTTGTGGTCGGTGCGCACGTCACGATCTCGCGGTGCGTCGCGGATTGTTGATCGTGCGGAACCTTCCGCCGATCGAGCCGTCGGCGGACTTCATGTCCAAGCTGAGCGAGCGGATTGCGGAGCTGCAATCCACGGGAGCGATGGAACCCGCGGCAGCGTATCGCCTCACGACGGGCGGCTTCGCTGCGCTCGCGGCAGGCCTCACGCTGTTCGCGTACGCCACGCTCGAGGCAAAGAATCACTTCGGCGCGCCCGAGACGCTAACGCTGCCGCCCGTCGTGGCGACCGCACCTGCCTCTCCCGCCCCGCCACTCAGTGCTCCGGCGTACATGGCCGCGATCTCGACGGGGATGCCCCTCTGGCCGGCGGTTCTGATGGCGGATGAAGCGCCGCGACAGATGGCCAACGTCGAGCTTCAGCAAGCAGCGCTGAGATAGCGCGATGACAGATGAAAGACGCCGCGGATGCGACCGCGGCGTCTTTCGTATATTGTCTTCGCATGGCTGCCGCTCCCACCTCCGCCGGACAGAAAGCGCTTCGCACCGCACTGCAGACGCGCATCTTCGATCCCGTCTACTACTTCCACGGGGCCGAGGACTACCTCAAGGATGAGATGCTGAAGCAGTTGCTCGAGGCGGCTGTTGAACCCGCGACGCGGGACTTCAATCTCGAAACACTGCGCGGCGCGGAGATCACCGGTGAGGAGCTCGGCTCGCTGCTCGGGACGCCGCCAATGATGGCCGAGCGGCGCGTTGTGGTCGTCCGCGATGTCGGCGCGCTGCGGAAGGACGCGCGCCGCGCGCTCGACCACTATCTCGAACATCCCGCGAGCGACGTCGTGCTCGTGCTCATCGCGACCGCGGGGGCAAAAGAAGATCGGGCGCTGATCGACCGAGTGACCGCGATCGAGTTCGACGCGCTTTCCGGTGCTCGCGTGCCAAAATGGATCACGTATTACGCCGCGCACGACCTGGGTTTCGAGATCACGCCCGAAGCGGTGAGTCTGCTGCAGGATGCGGTGGGCACCGAGCTCGCGCAGCTGCGGATCGAGCTGGACAAGCTCGCGAGCTTCGTCGCCGGTGACGAGCGGCGCATCATCGACGAGGGCGCCGTGTCGGCCATCGTCGGTGTGCAGCGCGGAGAAACGTTAGGCGATCTCCTCGACGCGGTCGGGAATCGGAGATCCGCCACCGCACTCGAGCTCCTGCCGCATGTGCTGCAGCAGCCGAAGACGAGCGCTGTGACCATCGTCATGGCCCTCTCGACGCAGACGCTGGCGCTGGCGTGGGGTCGCGCCGCACGCGACGCAGGGACGCCGCCATACCGGATGGAGAACGAGTTCTTCGCGCTCCTGAAGGAATCCAGCTCGAGCTACACCGGACGAAGCTGGGGTGAAGCGGTTCGGGCGTGGGCCCGCGCGCTCGACGCGTGGAACGCCGCGGATCTCGATGCAGCGCTCGCCGCGCTGCTCGCGACGGATGTCGCGCTCAAGGAGAGCCGAGTATCGTCGGATGAGCAGCTGCTCCAATCGCTCATTCTGACGCTGTGCGCCGCGGGGAGCTTCAGATCGCAGCGCGCAGCATGAACGTCGTTCGACTCGCGCTCGTGCTGGCGACCGGCGGCACCTTCACCGTTGCCGCGCCCGGAACGTCGCAGACGACGGATAGCGCAGCAAAGTCCCACGCACCGGCGGCGAGCGATCAGCGCGACACGCTTTTCCTGCGCGCGCGGCGGCTCGTCGCGGAAGGGAACGGAGCGGCTGGCCGCGCGCTGGTGGATTCCGCGCTCGCCACCACCGCCGCCGGCACCACGGAATACGCGACGGCGCTCTACTGGCGCGGAGCATTGTCGTCAACCGCCGCCGATGCGGAGCGCGACTATCGCCGTATCATCGTCGAATATCCATTCTCGCCGCACTCAGGAGATGCGTTGCTTGCGCTCGCGCAGCTCGAGATGGCGCGCGGCGATCGCGATCCGGCGATCGACCACCTGCAACGGTTTCTGCTGCAGCGGCCGAACGATCCCGAACGCGCGCGCGCCGGGATCTGGCTCGGCCGGATGCTGCTGGAGCAGAATCAGCCGGTCAAGGGATGCGCGGTGCTCCTGAGAACGCGTGCCTCGTTAGGTGACACCGCCGTGGAAACGCGTAATCAGGTGGACTACTACGCCGCCCGGTGCGCTGGCGTCGATACGACGCCTCCAGTGGCGCGACCCGACAGCACGCGTCGGCAAGCGCCGCCGCACCACGATTCGGCGCGTCGCGGCCCGTCGACACAGCCACCCGCGAATCGTGACACCGTGCCGAGCAAGCCGCGCCCGCGGCGCGACTCGGCGGCTGTGGACTCGTCGCACCGAAAGCCAGCGGCGCCTAACGCCGGGCCGGCAGCGGCATCGTCATCAGCGCGGTTCACTGTCCAGGTGGCGGCGTATGACACGCGGCAGGCGGCTGAGCAACTCGTCACGCGACTGAGCGCGCGCGGGATCGTTGCCCGAGTCGTGCCGAGCACCTCAGCTCCGTATCGGGTTCGCGTCGGGCGATATACAACCGATGCGGCGGCTTCGGCAGCGGCGCGTGACCTCAAGGAGAAGGGAATTACCGGCTTCGTGACGACGACGGAGAACGAGAGCGCGCCGGCGCCGGTGCGGCGATGAGCGGCATCGGCGAGGCGGCGACGCCACTCATGCAGCAGTATCGGGAGATCAAGACGCGTCACCAGAACGCGCTCCTTTTCTTCCGGATGGGCGAGTTCTACGAGATGTTCTATGATGACGCCGAGATCGCGTCGCGCGTGCTCGGACTGACACTGACGTCGCGCAACAACGGTGGGGCGGCGGACGTCCCCCTCGCCGGAGTGCCGGTGAAGGCAGTGCAGGAATATTTGCGGCGGCTCGTGCAGCTCGGCTATCGAGTCGCGATCTGCGAGCAGGTCGAGGACCCGAAGCTCGCCCGGGGCATCGTGCGACGCGAGGTCGTCGAAACGGTCACTCCCGGCGTGACGTTCGCCGACGAACTGCTCGAAGGAACGAGAAACAACTTCATCTGCTCGCTCTGGTCAGGCGGCCGTGCAAAAGACGGCCTCGCGATCGGTGTTGCCGCGGCCGACGTCTCGACTGGCGAGCTGCGGCTCTGCGTCACGAACGCTGCCGAGCTGGATGCGGTGCTCGCTCGTTATGCACCGCGCGAGATTCTGTTGCCGGAGCGATCGGAGCTCGCGCTGCCGCCATCCCGCGCGGAGGCGATGATCACCGAGCGCGAGGCCTGGGAATTCGATCCGGAGAACGCCGCCGAGGATCTCTGTCGGCACTACCGCGTGCAGTCGCTCGAGGGGCTCGGCATTGGCGGGAGCGAGCGCGCGGCGATCGCCGCTGCCGGCGCCCTAATCCGATATCTCCGAGAGTTGCAGCCGGGCGGCGTACCGCAGCTCGCGCGGCCAGCGATCGACCGGGCGGCGGGGATGATGTCGCTCGACGAGATGACGCGTCGGAATCTCGAGCTGGTGGAGTCGCTCCGCGGCGGTGGACAGGAGGGCACACTGCTCTCCGTGCTCGATCGAACGGTGACGCCGATGGGTGCGCGGCTGCTGCGGCAGTGGGTGCTGGCGCCACTCACCGACCGCGTTGCCATCGAGGCGCGCCTGGAGACGGTCGCGATGCTGTTCGGCGACGCGCTCTCTCGTGAGGCACTCCGTACGGCGCTCGACGGTGTGCGGGATGTCGAGCGTCTGGGGGCGAAGATTGCTTCGGGCCGCGCCACGCCGCGCGACGTCGCCGCGCTCGGCGTCTCGCTGGCGCGACTGCCCGAAGTTCGGCAGATCGTTAGGCAGCTGCGGCAACGAGGCGCGTCGCCACTGCTCGACCGGGTGCTCGACGAATGGGATGACTGTGCCGGCGAAGCAGAGGCGATCCAGGCCACGATCGCGGCGCATCCGCCACTGACGATCGGCGACGAGCCGACAATCGCCAACGGCGTGGATGAGGAGCTGGACCGATTGCGAGCGCTCCGAGACGGTGGCAAGGACGGCATCGCGCGGATACAGACCGCGGAACGCGAGCGAACCGGGATCGCCTCGCTGAAGGTTGGATTCAACAAGGTGTTCGGCTACTACATCGAGGTCACCCGGTCGAATCTCCACCTCGTACCGTCCGATTTTCAGCGGCGGCAGACGATCACGAATGGGGAACGCTTCGTCACCCCCGCGCTCAAGGAGTACGAGGAGACGATTCTCACCGCCGGCGAGCGCATCGAGACTCGCGAGCGGTCACTCTTCGACGCGTTGCGAACGAAAGTGGCGCAGCGAATCGGCGCGCTACAGTGCGCAGCGCGAGCGCTGGCGCTGCTCGACGTCGTCGCCGCGCTCGCGGAAGTTGCGGCGCGTGAAGGCTACGCGAAGCCCGAGATCATCGACGAGTTCACCCTGGACATCGGCGGCGGCCGCCACCCCGTTGTCGAGCGGATGATGCCGCGCGACAAGTTCATACCTAACGACGTGCGGCTCACGGATGACGCGCGGCTGATCATCCTCACCGGTCCGAACATGGCTGGCAAATCGACGATACTGCGTCAGGTCGGACTGATCGTGCTGATGGCGCAGATGGGGAGCTTCGTCCCGGCCGCGTCGGCACGGATCGGTCTCGTGGACCGCGTGTTCACGCGGGTTGGCGCGAGCGACAACCTCGTGCGCGGCCAATCCACGTTCATGGTAGAGATGGCGGAGACGAGCGCGATCCTCCACGCGGCGACGGCGAGAAGCCTCGTGCTGCTCGACGAGATCGGGCGTGGCACTTCGACGTACGATGGCGTCTCTATCGCGTGGGCGGTGAGCGAGCACTTGCACGAACGCACGCGCTGCAAAACGATCTTCGCGACGCATTACCACGAGCTGACCCAGCTCGCGCAAGATCTCGAAGCCGTTCGCAACTTCAACGTCGCGGTGCGCGAGGTGAACGACGACGTACTGTTCCTGCACCGATTGCAGCCGGGTGGGGCCGATCGCTCCTACGGCATCGAAGTCGGCCGGTTGGCGGGCCTACCTCGGGAAGTTCTGAGTCGCGCGCGGCAGGTGCTGCAGCTCCTCGAGGGCGAGCAGCTCGCCGCAGCGGGGCGACGGCCGAACGGAAATACCAAGACCGACGTCGACCGGCTGCATGATCAGCTCGGTCTCTTCGTTCAGGCGCCCAATGCCCTTGTGGAGCGTCTGGCCTCGCTCAACACAGACGCCATGACTCCACTCGAGGCGCTGACGACGCTCGCGGAGCTCTCCGCGGCGGCAAAGCGCGGGTGAGAGCAATGGAGTGTAGAGGGGAGACCGCCTTACATTTCCTGCCGATGAGGCCACGCGCGGATGCAGTAGAGTCGAGAGCTCGTCGAAAACCGGAATGGTCCGGTGCTCGACGGCTGATCGCGTTTCTGGTCGCGGCGGCGCTCGCCGGGGCATGCGTCGACAAGGATCAGACGCAGAAGCTCGCGAAGAGCTTCGAGACGGGTCCGCAGCACCCCGACGAAGCTCCAAAGATGCTAAACAAGGAGCTGCCGTTTCATTACCCACAAGCGCTTTTCGCGAAGAAGGTGCAGGGGAATGTCACGTTGCGGCTGTTCATCGATCGCGATGGACACGTTCGGCCCGATTCGACGCAGGTGGTGGAGTCGAGCGGCTACCCACCCTTCGATTCGGCGGCAATCCGCGGGTCGCAGGAACTTCAGTTCGTGCCGGCAAAGACGAAGGGTGAGCCACAGTCGGTGACAATCCTCTTTCCTGTCTATTTTCGCTTCCCCGGCGCGCCGCCGCTGCCTGGTGACACGGTTCTCAAGAAGGGTCAGGGCCAAGGATCGAAAGGATGAGCGAGCGTAACCGCAGGCCCTACGATTCGGTCCTCGAGACAATTGGCTGGACGCCTCTGATCCGACTGCATCGAGTGACGCGTGGGGTTCGGACACCGGTGTACGCGAAAGCCGAATTCTTCAATCCCGGCGGATCCGTGAAGGATCGGATTGGCATGCCGATCATCGAACGCGCCGAGCGCGAAGGCCGTCTCAAAGCTGGCGGGACGATCGTGGAAGGGACGAGCGGCAACACGGGCGTAGGCCTCGCGATCGCCGCTGCGCTCAAGGGCTATCGTTGCATCTTCACGATGCCCGACAAGATGTCGCAGGAGAAGGTGCGGCTGCTGAAGGCCTTCGGCGCGGAGGTGATCGTGACGCCCACGGCGGTGCCGCCCGATCATCCCGACAACTACGTCATGATGGCGAAGCGCATCGCGCACGAGACGCCTAACGCCATCCTCGCGAATCAGTTCTACAACGACGCCAACTCCGATGCGCACTACGCGACCACGGGTCCGGAGCTCTGGGAGCAGACCGACGGCCGGATCACGCACTTCATCGCCGCTGCGGGCACGGGCGGCACGATCACGGGCGTCGGACGCTTCCTCAAGGAGCGAAATCCGAAGGTCCAGATCATTTCCGGTGATCCGGTAGGCTCGATCCTCGCCGAGATGTGGCGGACGCATGGGCAGAGCAAGCCAGAAGGCACGCCGTACAAGGTGGAGGGGATCGGCCAGGACAAAGTGCCGGGCACGCTCGACATGGCGGTGATCGACGATTTCATGACGGTGACCGACAAGGAATCGTTCAACATGGCGCGTCGCCTAACGCGTGAGGAGGGCCTGTTCGTTGGCGGGTCGTCGGGGCTGATCGTGCATGTGGCGATGCATGTGGCGCGTCGGATCGATGATCCCGAGGCGTGCGTCGTGACGATGCTTCCTGATACCGGTGAGCGATACCTTTCAAAGCTGTACAATGACGAGTGGATGCGTGAGAACCAGCTGCTCGACGCGGACAAGACGACGCTCGCAAGCGTCCTCAGCACGAAGCCGCCGACCGACCAGCCCGTCGTGAGCGTCGCGCCGGGAACGACCGTTCGTCAGGCGCTTCGACTGATGGCGCTGCACGACGTCTCGCAGCTGCCGATCATGGACGGCACCAACTGTATTGGGTCGGTGAGTGATTCGTCACTGTCGGCAAAAAGCCTCGACAACACGAAGCTGCTCGATGCGACCGTGAGCGAATTGATGGATCCGCCATTCCCGATGGTCGATGCGCAGCAGCCCGTGGACTCGATCGCGAAGCTCCTCTCCAAATCCAATCCTGCGGTGCTCGTCCGCTCGAACGGTCACGTCCTGGGAATCGTGACCCGATCGGACATGCTCAGCTACCTCATGGCGCGGGGCTAACGCATTGCGCATCTCCGTCTTGATGGGTGGGACCTCCGCCGAGCGCGACGTATCACTCGCGTCCGGCCTGCGCGTTACCGAAGCGCTACGCTCGCGCGGCCACGACGTCGTCGCGATCGATACGGCGCGAGGCACGCTCAGCCGTGAGGACGAGAAAGCGTTGCTGGCGCGGAAGGTGGTGCAGCCGACACCGCCTTCTCAGTCCGAGCTCGAACGGATGGCCCGTGAGACCTTGCCGCAGATGCAGCGCGTACTTCCGTCGCTTCGTGAAGCGGACGTCGTCTTTCTCGGCCTGCATGGTGGCTCGGGCGAGGATGGGACAATCCAGGCGCTGCTCGATCTCGCGGGAATCCCGTATACGGGGAGCGGCCATCTGGCGAGCGCGCTGGCGATGGACAAGGATCTCTCGAAGCATCTCTTTGTGCGCAGCGAGGTGCTGACTGCCGAGTGGGTGATGGCAACGCGCGCCTCGGCTGACGCGAAGTCGTCAGCCGGAAGGCAGTTTCGGAATGAGAGCCTGTCCGCTTTGGGGTTGCCGGTGGTAGTGAAGCCCTCAAAGCAGGGATCGACAGTCGGGCTCAGCGTCGTCAAGAAAGCCGAGGATCTCGCGGGCGCCGTCGCGGAGGCGTTCCAGTACGACGACGAAGTGATGATCGAGCGGTTCATCGCGGGCAGGGAGCTCACGGTCGGAATTCTGGGCGACGAGGCACTCCCCGTTGGCGAAATCATCCCGAAGCACGAGATTTACGACTACGAGTGCAAGTACCAGGCAGGGATGGCCGTTGAGGAATTTCCCGCGAAGATCAGTGGGGCGCAGACGTCGGCCGTGCAGGAGCTGGCGCGTCGCGCGTTCCGAGCGCTCAAGCTGCGCGGTTATGCACGAATTGATTTTCGCATGAGCGAGGAAGGCGGCGGCGAATTTTATTGTCTCGAGGCGAACACGCTGCCGGGAATGACACAAACGAGCTTGATTCCTCAGGCCGCGGCCGCGGCCGGAATGGAATTCCCGGAGCTCTGTGAACGAATCGTCCGCATCGCTCTCGATGCGAACGCGAGGGGAGGATAAGACGATGGCGCAAGTCGCCGGTCCGACTGCTGCTCTCGCTGGTGTGCCAGCGGGCTTGCAAGCGCAGGGGGTGTGGTCGGGCCGCCGCCAGATCTTCGTGCGCTTCGCCGCCGAGGCGGAGACGGCAACGATGTACACTGCGGACGCGCTCGCGAACGAACTCCGACGCAGCACGAGCCGCTCGTCGTATCACTCCATCTCGATCTCTGGCCGTGATCCGCTCTCGAACGTGGACTATCTCTGCGCCGCGTTCGCGAAGCCGCCGGTGGACCTTCCCGTTATGCTCGACACCGATGGTCAGCGGCCCGAGGCGATTCCGGCGCTCAAGAAGCTCGTCGGGCTGACGCAGGTCACGCTCGAGGGACCAACCCTCGAGGCGGCAACGGAGCGCGGACTCCGGACGCTGCACGCGGCGGCCGAAGCGGGGATGCAGCACGCCCTCGTGCTCTGCTCCAGCGAGCAGACGAGTGACGCGCAACTCTTACGAATCGTCGAGCAGGCGCGTGGCGTGAGCGGAGCGACGCAGATCGTGATTCACCCGCCGCCGGGAGTGCC
>JAJKIR010000116.1 GCA_021154325.1 Gemmatimonas sp. | reverse complement strand
GGAACACCTTGCGATACTGGTCGTACACGACCGGATACGCGTTATCGACGATCAGGTCCGGCTTCGCGGTCCGCGAGCCGCTGGAGAGGTCGAAGCCCTTGGTCGGATCGGCGGGATCCTTGAGCAAATAGTTGTGGTGCATGTTGTGGTCGACGAGATGCGGCAGGTAGCTGTCGCCGATCTCGTTGCGCACGTCGACCGTCGTCTGTCCCTCGGCGAGGTTCGCGCCGCGCTTCGTGAAGATCTGAATGACGCCGTTCGCGGCGTCGGAGCCGTACAGCGAGCTCGCCGCGGCGCCCTTCACGATCTCGATGCGCTCGATGTCTTCCGAGTTGATGTCGGCGAGGCCGAGCCGGGTGATCACTCCATCGACCATGATGAGAGGATCCTGGCGGCCCGTGAGGCTCGTCGCGGCGCGGAGGCGAATCGCCGGCTCGGAGCCGGGCTGGCCCGACGGGGCGATGACCGCGGCGCCCGGCACCTTCCCCTCGATCACGCCCAACGCTGAGGGCGATGGCACTTCCTTGATCTGGGTGTTGTCGACCACCGCGACGCTGAACGGCGTTTTCTTCTGCGAGGTCGCTTCGCTCGTGCCGGTGACAACGACTTCCTCGAGATTCAGGATGTCGCGCTCGAGGACGAAGTCGTGCTCGACACGTCCGGCGGTGAGCGTGATGGGAAGCCGTTTCGGCTTGTAGCCGATGTAGCGCGCGACGACGTTCACGGCACGGCCCATCTTCGAGCCCACGTCTACCGTGAAGGTGTAATGCCCGTTGGCATCGGCGATGCTTCCCACTCCTAACTCAGGGATCGCGACGTTCGAACCACCGAGTGGCTGACCGGCCGTGGACGTTACCGTACCCGTGACGACAGCGTTCTGCGCGGCAGCCAGACTGGAGAAGGCTACCAGGGCCGCGAATGCTGTCAGCGCCGTTCTGGCCCTACGGAAGGTGAGTGCACCACCCATGAGTGACCTCGCTGAGCGTTGTGGGAAGGAGACCTGCGACAAATGGAACCTTGACGAAACGGACTGTTCCGACGGATCATGCAGCCCAACGAGTTACCGGCAGCACGCACTCGTTAGGCGAGAGACTCGCGACTCCTTTGTGGCCAGCGGGGGCAAATTATGGACGTCCAACGCAATGCCGGTCAAGTAGCTCCGGCCGGTTGGTCACTTTCCACAACCTGTCCGTCACCCTGATCGGTCACCTAATCAACTCGGCTGGCCTGCCCCGAGTTCGGGGCGAGGAGGTGTTATGCTGCCGCGAAGCATCCGGCTAACCCGGCGTCTGCCCCTCATCGCACTGGGGTGCGCCTTTGCGGCCCACACCCTCGCGGCCCAACCGGCGGCGGGCCTCCGTGGCCTCGTCAGCGACAAGTCCACGGGTCGGCCGGTTGCCGGAGCGCAGATCGCGATCGTCGGGGAGAATCGACGGACGGCCACGGACTCGTTGGGCCGCTTCGAGTTGGCCGGCCTTCCCGCCGGCGCGGTCCACCTCACCGTGCGGGCCGCGGGATTCCCCCAGCGCCGTGTCGCCGTGGACCTGGTGAGTGCCGGCACCATCGAGCGGGCCATCGAGCTGGACTCGACGGCCGCGACTCGCATGGCAGAGGCGCAGGCACTGCCGGAAGTGGCCGTCACGGCCCCGGCCACGCCCGTCAACTACCGGCTCGTGGATTTCGAGCGGCGGCGCCAGCTCGGACGGGGCCAGTACCTGACCGAGACGGAGATCGTGAAGAGCGGCGCGTACAACATCGCCGACGCGGTGAAGAACATGCGAGGGGTGCTCTACGACTGTGGCGGCGGCGCCGGCTGCTTCATCCACATGGCTCGCGCGCCGATGCGCTGCCTGCCTGAATTCATCGTCGACGGCCACGTCATGAACGACTTCGGGCCACACACCCCGATCCGCGACATCATCGGCCTCGAGGTCTATACCGGGCCCACCGAGGTGCCGGGCGAGTACGCTGGTCGCTTTGCGGGATGCGGCGTGATCGTGATCTGGACGCGCTCGGGGCCGACGCCGAAGAGCCAGTGACGGCAGTCCAGCCGTCAGTATCGTCCAGTATCGTCGCGCGTTGGAGGGCTCAGGGCTTTTGGGACGCGAATGCCGCGAATAACAAGCGAATCCGATCGATCGCCAGGGCAATCTTCATCAAGGCGATAGAACGATAGAAAAACTTTTGGGAGAACCTTTTTTCAGGGGGCATTGCTGCCTGAATGCCCTCGGTCGGATTCGCTTGTTATTCGCGCGATTCGCGTCCCAAAACCCTGGGCTCCACGCCGGCGCGAGTTGCGATCCCCCGAGTTATCTGCGCACCACGATTTGCTTCGCGCCGCGCGGGATCGGCACCGCCACGGTCGGCCCCTGGGGCCACGAGACGTACAGCGAATCGGCCGCGGTGGGCAGTGCAAGCACCGTCGTCGGCGCGTCCATGGACCAGTAGCCGCTGCCGGCATGAAGCTCTCGGGTCGGCCCCCGGCGACCCGCGGCCGAGATCTGCAGGCGCACGCCGATACCTAACGGGTTCGTGGCGCCGCCGTCGAGACGCACGCGCAATCCCGGCCGCCCGCCGCGGTTGCGCCAGAGCCGCGTCGCGGCCGCGTTCTGAGCCACCGCCAGATCGACGCGTCCGTCGCCGTCGTAGTCGCACACCGCGGCACCGCGCTGATCGCCGAGCACCGCAATGCCCGACGCGCGGACACTGAGCGGCCGAAAGCCGCCGTGTCCGTCGCCGAGGAGGACGAGCCCCGCGCCGGCGTCGAGGCGCGGGGTGTCGATCGCGGTGGGCGAGAAGTTCTGGGCGAGGAAGAGATCCTCGCGCCCGTCGCCGTCGAAATCGGCGACGGCGATCCCGAACGCCGGGGCGAGCTGCGCTTCGTTCGGCAACGAGTGAGGCTCGAAGTGGCCGCCGCGGTTGAGAAAGAGCAGATGATCGAAAGTGGTCGCGCGCACGCGCACGGCGCCGCGCGCGGCATCACCGAGCACCTCGTCCACACTCGCCCTTGAGAACCCCCGATAGGTGGGAAAGCGCCCAGGCATGCCAGGAATGGCGATCGCGAGCCTGCCTAACGGGTCGAGCGGCATCTCCTTGCCAGAAGCCGAGTCTTGTTGAGCGAAGACTAAACCAAGTCCGGCGCCGCCGAAGTTGCCGGCGACGAGCTCGTACGGCTGCCGTGACGAGGCGCGCCACGGGGTGTTTCGTCCCCAGCTCGTGACGACGACGTCAAGCCGACCGTCGCCATCGAAATCTCCGACGGCGAGACCGTTCCAGCGACTCGTGGTCGCGGCGAAGCCCCACTCGCGCGTGACGTCGCGCAGCCGGCCCTGTTCGTTGTGGAAAGCACGCACCGGCCCCCACTCCGAGGTAACGAGGAGGTCGGGCCAGCCATCGCCGTCGAGATCCGCGAACGCAGCCGCGGAGACGAGGCCTAGGCCAACGAGCACACGGTCGTTCGCCGAGTCCGGCGCCCATCCCCCGTTAGGCAGGCGGCGGTACAGCCGCGAGCGGGCGGGGAGCGGCCACGCGCCGGGAATGACGCGTGCGCCGACGAAGAGATCGAGGCGGCCATCGCCATCGATGTCCGCGAGGGCGAGCGGACCGACACTCGCCGTGTCCCCGGGCAGCAACCCCGTTGGCGCCAACAGTGGCGCTCCCTTCGTGCTGAAACCAAGGACTGACGGCGTGGCGAGCGCCTCGCCGGGTGAAGCGGTCTCGTAATTCGACTGGCCGGCAACGAGTGTCTGGCCGGCAGCTGCATCAGGGATAGGGAGAACCGTCGTCAGGTCGAGCGCCGCCGCCGCTCCTGAGGCGGGCGACGCCACGAAGCGTGCTCCAAGGTTGCGAAGCACGGCGAGGCGGCCGCCTCGCCCTGTTCCCACGACGAGATCTTCGCGGCCGTCGCCGTCCACGTCGATCCAGCTCACGCCCGGGCCGAGCTGGCTGAACTTGTTAGGCAGAAGCGGTTGGCGGCGGTAGTCGTCGAAGATCGAATCGACGTGCACGTGACCGCCGAGGAGCGACGTTGCGTCCTCGAAGAGACCATCTCGAGCGGAATCGGGCGCGGCCTGCCAGCGCTCCTTCGCACCCGATTGATCGACCTCGTACAATCGATTCGGCCGAGCCGTGAGGCGCGACATCCGGCCATCGGGCCAGCGAACCTCGAGCATGAGCGCGGAGTCTCGGTCCGCGGCGAACACCAGCTCGGCGTCACTTCCCGATAAGTAGTAGCCGCCCGCGGTCATCTGCCGGCTCTGCGGTGGGAGCGCGCCTCCACTCAACCTCACCGCCGCGCCGATGCCATAGTCGTTAGGCGCCGCGCCCTTCAGGCGGACGGCCACGCGTGGCGCCGTCGTCTCGCTGCGGTAGACGAGGGGCGTGGCGTCGAGCAGCGACGTCACGACGTCGAGATCGCCGTCGCCGTCGAGATCGGCGAACGCGATGGCGTTCGTGATGCCGCTGTCCGCGCCGAAGCGCCAGTCCGAGCTTGCATTGGCGAATGTGAGATCGTGATTGTTGCGAAAGGCGACGCTGTGGGTGGCGAGGCGCGGAAACTGCGCCTGCTCACGATTCCATGCCGTATGCGTGGCGCGAATGCGCTGCACGGCATCGGCGTCGCGGACGTCCCAGCGATGGCCATTGACGACGAGGAGATCCTCGTAGCCGTCGAGATCGACGTCGACGAATGCCGAGCCCCAGGTCCAGTCGCTCGCCTCGACGCCGGCGAACTCGGCGATGTTCGCCCAGCTGCCATCGCCGCGCGCGTGCTGGAGCGCGTTCCGCATCCACTGGTGGCGGTCCGTCGTTAGGCCGACCCGCTTCGGCAGCGGCAGGTTCGTCGGGAACTGCCGCTGCCGCGCGGCGAGCGTCGGGCTCATCATGTCGGCGGTGAAGAGATCGACGTGGCCGTCGCGATCGATGTCGCCGAAATCGACCGACATGCAGGTGTTGCTCGTTTCGCGCAGCGCGAGCGCGGGAGCGAGCTGGAAGTTGCCGTGGCCGTCGTTGAGCCAGAACTGATCAGGGTCCTCGAAGTCGTTGCAGACGTAGAGATCGGGCGCGCCGTCGCCGTTCACGTCATAGAAGCGCGCGGCGAGGGTGAAATAGTCTGGCTCCTCCGCGAGCGGCTTCCCTGATTCGTCGCGGAATCGAGCGCCGGACACAGGGACGTGGCTGAAGTGACCCTTGCCGTCGTTCACAAAGAAGAGATCCGGATCGGCGCGCTGCGAGCGCATGACGCCGCCCAACTCGGGGCGGTCCTCGAGGCGATACTCCTTCGCCCAGCGCGGATCGACCGAGTAGGCGGAGCCGACTTTGTGAACGACCTGCTCGAAGGTGCGCTGCTCCGGCGAGTAGGCGTCCAGCGCACTGCGCGTCTTGTACGTCGCGGCGAAGAGATCGAGATCCCCGTCGCCGTCGACGTCGGCGAAGGTGAGACCGGTGACGGCGAGTCCAGCGACGAAACCACTCCCCGCGGTTGCGTCCGTGAAGTGGCCATGTCCGTCGCCGAGCCAGAGCTCGAGCGGTCCGCCTAACGTGCCGACGACGAGATCGAGGGCACCATCGCCGTTCACGTCGGCGAAGGCCGCGCTGAGCGTGGGAAGCCCGGTGATGCGAAGTCCGCTGGCGCCGGTGACGTCGGTGAAGTGGAAGTTGCCGTCGTTGTGATAGAGTGCGGCGGGACGTTCGACCGAGGCGAGAAAGATGTCTGGCAAGCCGTCGCCGTCGATGTCACCAATGGCGATGCCGGCGCCGATGAGGAGGTTGCGATTGGCGAGCGCGTGCTCGTCGTCGACGTCGTTGCGATGGTTCAGGCCCGTCTTGCTTGCCGACAGCGCCGTGAAGCCGGCGCGCGATCCGGTCGGCACGTCGAGCTGATGCCATCGAAACCCGGCCTCCTGATGCCAGGACGTATCGGTCCGCTGGCGACAGGCGGCGAGCGCGAAAGTAACGAGCGCGAGTCGGCAGGCCGTCGTTAGGCGAGGAAGGTGGCGCCGGATCAACGACGCGGGATCTCGTAGTCTTGCGAAGCGTACATCAACCAGCGACCGCCTTCCCGAACGAAGCTGTCGGTGTAGCGATAGCGATGCTCGAAGGGGCCATCCTTTCCGCGTCCGCGCACGATGAGAATTCCCGTAACGGCCGCCGCGGAGCCATGAACGTGAACGCGCATCTCCTGATTCTCCGCCGACGTCACCGAGTCGGTGCCGGAGATCTGCTCGGCGATCACCTGCTCCTTGTTGAAGACGCCGCGTTCGTCACTGTACACATAGTCCTTATGGAGATTGCGCCGGAAGTACGCCGAGTCGCGCTTCACGAGAGCGGTCGTCCATCCATCCTCGAGCCGACGGAGTTCCTGCGCTGGCGTGAGAGTAGTCTTCGACGATGACTGCTGCGCATCGATGCGACTGGACGGCGTCGCGAGTGGCGCCAGCACGAGCAGCAGAGCAAGACGTCGCATCAGTACCTCCATCCGTGCGGAGCGCCGGCCGGCGCGTGCCGCTCGACCTGTGTCGCCATCTTCGGTAACAGCTCCTCGAGGCTGGGACCCCAGCAGTGCGGCGCCATCGGCTTGTAGACGATCTCGCCAGACCATTTGGGATTGGACGTCTGCGTCAGGAATTCGTCGAGCAGGTGCACACCCATGTTAAGAAAATACGAATCGGCGTCGCCGACGTAGATATTAATTTTGTCGGCGACCTTGGGACCCAGCGTCGGCCAGTCGCGTTGCAGGATGTAGCGCAGGTCGTAGTGATCTCGCCAGTACGCGGCGACGCTTTTGTCGATGACGCCCGTGCGCTTGTCCCAGATGCGTTTCGGATAGCCGTCGTCGCCAACGGGACCATAGGTCGCCTCCCAGATGTCCCACTGGCCGCCGGAGCGGGAACGATCGCCCTGCGCGAGCTCCCACCAGTTCTCGTCCTTCATCATGGCGACGATGTTGCCATCCGGCTTGCGCTGGCTGGGCCGCTCGACGCGCATCCACCCGCGGTCGAGCCAGTAGGCGTTGCTGTCGGAGTAGACGTTGACGATCTGGTAATAGCGGAAATCGACGCCGTCGGGACAGAGCGACCACGTGCCGCCGTAGAAATCGGGGTAGAGCACCTGATGCGCGAGGGAGATCCAGCCGCCCGTGGAGCCTCCAGTGAGGAGGCGTGCCCACGGAGTGCCTAACGCGTGGAACCTGCTCTCGACAGCGGGGATGAGCTCGCGCGTGATCGCGTCGCCATACGGGCCATTGTTTGCGGAGTTGACGCCATACGAATCGTCGTAGTACGGCGACGGATGCTGAAGGGTGACGAGGATCATCCGCGGCGCGCTGTCGCTCAACCAGTAGTGGGTGAACGCGGCGCCGCGGCCTTCGGTGTCGCCGAAGCCGCCGGGCGCGCGAAGCGAGAAGTGGCCCTCGTCGTAAACGATCGGATAGCGAACGTCCGGATGCTTGTCGTAGTCCCTCGGCAGCAGGACCGTGGCGCCGAGGAAGATCGGATGTCCCCACCATTTGGTAAGCGTCGCGCTCTGGAGCTTGATGCGCTTGACGTATTCGTTATCGTTAGGCACGACGACGGGTGGGATCACCTTGTCGGCCGTGAGCTTGACCGCCGAGCGACTCGCCGGATTCCAGTGCACCTGTACGGGCTCCCCGTAGAGGTTGCCGGGCGAGCGCTGCCAGTGCTGACCCTCCCACTGATCCATGTGCATCCAGACCGTGTGTCCGTCAGCTCGCGCGAACCGGGTATACACGTTGACGAACGGCTGCACCCAGTAATCTCCGGCCGGCAGGTCGCGAAGGCTCTGGAGCGGATGACCGAAGGCCGATGCGTCGATTACGGCGCTGGTGCCCGGCGCGAGCGCGTTGACATCCACGGCGAAGATCGGGACGCCTGTCTCACCCGTCTGCTCGATTGGTGTGCGAGGCGCGTGCGTGCGGCTCACCGCGACGTACACCCGGCCGGTTATTGCCTCGGTATGCGCGGTGCGGCTCACGGTGACTTCGAATCGCTGGGCGGATGCGATGATGGGAAACGCATTCGGCAGCGCGAGGACGAGGGTGCCAACGAGGAGACGTCTCATGGCGCGGTCGGCGCAGGCGGGATCTGACGCTGCGCCGCGGCCTTCTCGACGAGCCGCCGCAGCTCCTTGATCGGCTCGGGATTATCATCGACCTGGAGTCGGAGCACGGTGTCGTTATGCAGCCAGACGCCGCCGTCCTTCTTCACGATGAGGAGCGCGGCCGATTGCATCCCGCGCTTGTCGCCGCCTGCCGACTGACCGCCCTCGAGCGCGGCGACGAGCCGGTAGGCGAGGTGGCCCTTCGTTCGCTCGAACCGGGCGACCATGCTGTCGACGACCGCCGGGCCGGCCAGAATGTTCCCCTGCGCTGTGCAATGAGTCTCGGTGGCAGTGCACGACTTGTTGCCGGCCCATGGCGTCGCCTTGGGACCCGTGTACGCGAAGACGTTGCCCTTGGCATCGACCACCGCGAACTGACGGCCTTCCTTGGTCCAATCCTGCGGGCGCGGATCGGGGTCGCTCTCCCAGATCGATTTCACGACCTGCTCGGGGACGATTCCCTGGCGAAGTAGCGCTATCGCACGCGGGCCGTAACCGACATCGACGATCGCCTGCGTCGCCGCCGCGCCGACTCCGGCCTCGGCGGAGAGCACACCGTTGCCGACCGAGAAGACGCGCGATTGCACGGCACCGCCGATTTCACCCGTCGTCGGGTCGAAGGCGAGGATGGAGAAAGTGCCGGTGGGCCAGGGTGGCGCGATCGAGTCCCGAGTCGCGGCTCGGCTCGACTGTGCCATCGCGGGGATGGCCAATGAAGTGAGCAGGAAGAGCGTCTGGCGGGCAAACGAGAGGTTCACGGAGTCTCCGGCTTCACGAGGTGCCTGAGCATGGCGAGCAGAACGGCAAATCTCAACTCTGCGGAACGAATCCCGCAATACAGCCGGGGCGCTAAACCATTTCGCTCAGGAGGAGCGATCATGAAGATTCAGAGTGTTCTCTCGTTGCTCGCGGTCGTGTGTGTGATACCGTCGGTCGCGAGCGCACAGCAGAAGAAGGTGACCTGCGCCGACAACACGATCGTCACGTCGGACGCAGCCTGCGCCAACCGTGGCGGCGTGCAGAAGCCTGGCGGGCTGAACCGCGTGGGCAAGCAGCTCAACAAGGCTGCCATCGACACCAAGGACGAGGCGGAGCGCACGCCGAACAACGTGTCGAAAGCTGCGAAGACCACCGGCCACAACATCAACGAAGCAGCCGGCGATGTCGGCAACGGCACGAAGAAGACGGCCAAGAAGGTCAAACACGGCGCGGGTGAGGCCGCGGGCGACGTGAGCAAGGGCGCGCAGAAGACGGTGCACCCCACCACGTACAAGGCGAACTGCAACGACGGCACGACGTGGACGGGACGGTCCAAGGGCAACGCGTGCAAGAACCACGGCGGCGTATCGAACTGGCCGTAAACGTGGGATGAGGGAGGCGGGATGCGGGGCGCGGTGCTGTCGTCCCGCGTCCCGCGTCCCTCACCGCGTTAGGCCATCGCCGGCGCGGAAGAATCCGGGAAGCGAGATGGGTGCGCGGCCGGTGATTGGTGCGGCGCCGAGGATGGCGCGAGCGGCGGCGCGCTCGAGATCGTCGGAGACGCCGTAGGTCACGAGGTACGTCCCCGCGCTCGGGAACTGGCGAATGAGGTAGGGATTCCCGAATGCGGCAACGGCGACCCTTGGTCCGGCCGCTTCTCGTGCCAGCGAATCGATCCAGGCCGACACGTGCTGCGGTACGGCGAAGCGTCCCGCCCCTTCGATGCGACGGACGTAGGCCGCGACGATGATCCGGTCCATTCCCTTCGCCAGCGCCGCGATCGAATCGAGCTGGCTCCGAGCGACGTTAGGCAGGATCTTCACCATGCGCGAGCCCGGGAGCGCGGCCATTAGCGTGGGAGCAAAGACTCGTCCCGCCTTGAGCTCCGTTTCCGGCGCGTACTGGACGATGAGAGCGCGGCTGCCTCGGATCGGAAGGAGATTGTCGCGATCGCGGAGAAGCGTGACGGCGCGCTGCGCGATATCGGCGGCGAGGGCGCGATGCGCGGGCGAGCCGACGACGTCGCGCAGGGCCTCGAGATCCGCATAACGATTCGCGTCGAGGCCGACGCGCGCCTTGAGCGCGAGCACATGGCGCGCGGCGCTGTCGATCCGCGCGCGGGAGATCTCCCCACGCTCCACAGCCGCGACGACCGCATCGATCGCGCGCGTCGGGTCGCTCGGCTTGAGAAGGATGTCGGCGCCGGCCTGCACGGCGAGCACTGAGCTCTGCTCGGTGGTGTAGCCCTTCCCCACCCCTTCCATCGTCATCGCGTCGGTGATCGTGACGCCGCCGAAGCCTAACGAGTCGCGCAGCAGGCCAGTGATGATGCGCGGCGACAGCGTCGCCGGAGTCGTGCTGTCGCCGGCCACCGCGGGGAGCGCGATGTGCGCGGTCATCACGAGGCCAGCGCCCGCCTGAATCGCGGCGCGGAAGGGCACGAGCTCGACACTATCCAGCCGCGGCATCGACGCGCCGACGATAGGCAAGCCAACGTGCGAGTCGACGTCGGTGTCGCCATGTCCCGGAAAGTGCTTGGCCGTCGCAACGGTGCCCGTCTCCTCGAGACCGCGGACAAAAAGGGCCGCGAGTCGCGCGACGCGCGCAGGATCCTCACCGAAGGAGCGGGTGTTGATCACCGGATTGTTCGGGTTGTTGTTGACGTCGACCACGGGCGCGAAGTCGATCTGAATCCCGACGGCGCGCGCCTCCTCACCGATGGCTCGCGCGACGTCGTGCGCGTCCTGCTCGCGGCCGGTTGCGGCGATCGCCATGTTGCTCGGGAAGACTGTCGCGCTGCCGGCGTCCAGCAGATAGTGCGAGAAGAGACCGCCCTCGAGCCTGCCGAGCCCCGGCTCGAGATCGGCCGAGGCAATGAGCGGCACGCGCGAGATGCGCTGCATCGCGTTGATCTTCGCCGCGACCTCGATCGGGGTGCCGAGTGACATGCTGACACCGCCGATGTGATCCTGCTGGATCCAGCGGCGTACCTCGGCAAAGCTCGAGTCGCCATTGCTGGTGTAGTCGCCGAGGACCCAGACCATCACCATTTGCCCGACGCGATCGCGGAGTGGCAGCGACGTGAGGACGCTGTCTACCCAACGCTGTTCGGCGCCGGTGAGCGGCCGGGAGGCGTCGAATGGAGGAGCGGCGGCGGTCGCTGGGGCGGCGCGAGTGGCGGCGACGTAGCGAGCGCACGCGGACGCGAGCGCGACGGCGGCGGAGAGCAGGATGAATGGTCGCAGCTTCATGTACGGCGAAGAGTAAGCCAGTGGACGGAGGTCGTGCCAGAGAATAAGGTTGTTCGTTCAGCTCAGGAGTCGAAATGTACCGTCGCCGTCGCTGGTCGTCGTCGTTAGGTCTGGCCGCGCTCGTCATCATGCCGTCCGCCGCGGGCGCGCAGCAGCTTCGTCCCGTAAGCAACGCGCTTTCCGGCCGCATCGATCAGATCTTCGCGCCATGGGACAGGCCGGAATCGCCGGGATGCGCGGTTGGCGTGGGCCGTAATGGTCAAGCGCTCTATACCCGGGGCTACGGCTCGGCGAATCTCGAGTACGAGGTGCCGATCACGGCTGCGTCCATCTTCGAGAGCGGATCGGTGGCGAAGCAGTTCACCGCCGCCGCCATCGTGCTTCTCGCGCAGGATGGCAAGCTCTCGCTCGACGACGACATCCGCAAATACCTGCCCGAGGTGCCCGACTTCGGCGAGACGATCCGCATCCGGCATCTGCTCACCCACACGAGCGGTCTCCGCGACCAGTGGGAGCTACTGGGGATCGAGCGTCGCGGCCCGGGCACGCAGGTGCACTCGCCCGCGACGACGCTGGATCTCGTCGCCCATCAGAAGGCGCTCAACTTTCCGCCCGGCACAGAGTACTCGTACAGCAACACGGGCTACGCGCTCGCCGGCGTCATCGTCCAGCGGGTGAGCGGGCAGACGCTCGACGCGTTCACGCAGTCGCGCCTGTTCAAGCCGTTAGGCATGACCCACACACGGTGGCGCGACGACTTCACCGACGTCGTCAAGGGCCGCACCACCGCCTACTCGGGCACGGCAGAGCGCGGATTTCATACCGACATGTCGTTCACGAACATGATCGGGAACGGCGGGCTCCTCACCACCGTCGGTGATCTGCTGCTCTGGAATGAGAACTTCTTCAGCCCGAAGGTCGGCGGCCAGGCGTTCGTCGACACGATGCAGACGCGCATGGTGCTGCGGAATGGCCGGCGGATCACGTACGCGCTCGGCGTCGACGTGTCGGCGTACGATGGTGTTCCGGAGGTGAGTCACAGCGGTTCCACCGCCGGCTATCGGACCTTCCTCGCGCGCTATCCGGCGCAGCACGTCTCGGTGGCGGTGCTGTGCAACGTCGGCAGCGCGAACCCGGTGGCGCTCGGCCATCGCGTCGCGGATCTGATGATCGACAAACCGAAGGCAGCGGCGCAGAGTGGCTCGCCCGC
>JAJKIR010000115.1 GCA_021154325.1 Gemmatimonas sp. | reverse complement strand
GTGCAGAGCTGGACGCACGTCACCGCGAAGGGCGACACGCTCCCCCTTCGCAACATTCTCGCCCGGATCAACCCCTCGGCGACGCAGCGCGTCCTCTACGTAACCCACTGGGACACGCGTCCTACCGCAGACGAGGACCTGAACCTCGGCAACAAGGGCAGGCCCATCCCGGGCGCCAACGACGGCGCGGCAGGGGTCGCGCTTCTCATGGGAATCGCTGACGCGCTCAAGAAGACGAAGCCGCTGTACGGCGTTGACCTGCTCTTCGTCGACGGCGAGGACTACGGCAGCTTCGATGGCTACAATCCGGACAGCGCGCTCACCGCATCATACGACGTTCTCATCGGATCGACGTACTTCGCGAACCATCTCCCGTCGGCGGATTACCGCCCGATCTTCGGCGTCCTCTTCGACATGATCGGCGACAGGTATCTGCAGATCTATCAGGAGTCGAACTCCGTGGCGCAGGCGCCGGAGGTCGTGAGCCGCGTCTGGTCGACGGCGGACGACCTCGGCTACGGCAAGTATTTCCTCGACATCAACAAGCAGGCGATGACGGACGATCACGTGCCGCTGCTGAAGCGCGGCCTGCGCGTGATCGACGTCGGGGACTTCGACTACTGCCTGAACAACGAGATCGGGTGCGAGCCGGGCGGAGATAATCTCCATCACACCCTGCAGGACACGTTCGACAAGGTCTCCGCGCGGAGCCTTCAAGTGGTGGGCGACGTCGCGGTCACGCTCGTGACGCGTTAGGAGGTGTTAGGTGCTAGGTGATAGGTGCTAGTCAGAAGCCCTAACACCTGACACCTAGCACCCAGCACCTCTCTTTTGGTCCTGCGCGCAACGATTCGGTCCTCGCGTTCAGCGCCGCGCCAGTACACTCGGCGCATGCCAACACCTGCCGAAAAGAAAGCCCTCCTGTTTCTCGCCAGCGTCGGTCTCCTCGGCGCATCGGTGCGCGCACTACGCGCGGTGGGGACGATCGATGCCGTTCCCGCTGCCGACGCGCGCGCGCTGGATGGCCAACTGGTCGCGGTCGATTCCGCGCGCCGAGCGAAGCAGGGGAAGGGCAAAGCCAAGTCTCGAGGGAGTCGTGGGCGCCATCACCTGCCGCCGGACACATTGTCCGGGCCCGATTCTGACAATGCCGGGAGGGCGCCTAACGGCAACGCCACTCCGATGTTGCCGCGCGCCAAGGTCGACGTCGATGTCGCGACGGCGGCACAACTGGACGTGCTGCCCGGGGTCGGGCCGGTGATGGCCCGGAGGATCGTCACCGACCGCGAAAAGCGCGGGCCATTTGGCTCGCTGGCGAACCTGAGACGCGTCAAAGGGATCGGCCCCGCGCTCGCGGCGCGGCTCGAATCGCTGGTGACGTTCTCGGGCACCCCGCGTCCTCCAAGTGCCACGCCGACGGACTCTTCGGCCACCGAGCGCCAGGGTGCACACCGCGCCTCGCGTGCTCGGCGAGGGGGACGCGGCGCGGCGCGAGCGCCTAACGGGTCGGTCCCGCCGCTCGTTCCCGGCTCCGGCTACTCTCGTCCTCCGTCACTCAACCCGCCCGCGCAATGGCAGCACCCGTCGTCGCCATCGAGCGAATCGGCGATCTCCTCGTCCGTGAGGGGCTCATCACGCGCGAGCAGCTCGCGCGCGCGCTCGAAGAGCAGCGCGCCAGCGGGACGCGGGTCGGGTACAACCTCATCAAGCTCGGCTTCATCGAAGAAAACGAGCTGACGAAGATGCTGGCGCGGCAGTACAAAATGCCCGCCATTGATCTCGCGCGCTTCGAGGTGGATCCGAAGATCGCGAAGATGATCCCGACCGAGCTCGCGGTGAAGAACCTGGTCATCCCGCTCAAGCGCGATGGCCGGACGCTCACCATCGCGATGGCGGATCCGACGAACCTCGGTGTGCTCGAGGATCTCAAGTTCATCACGCGCTACGACATCTTCCCGGTGATCGCGGGCGAGTTCACCCTGCGCAACGTCATCGAGAAGATCTACGGCTCGCAGGACGAGCAGCGCCTCGAGAAGTTGATGAACGAGATCGAGGTCGACTCGGACGTCGAGGTCATCGAGGAGCAGGACGAAGAGGCGGCGGGCGCCGCCGACATCGATGACGCGCCTGTCGTCAAGCTCATCAACGCCATCCTCACCGATGCCGTTCGCCGCGGCGCCTCGGACATTCACTTCGAGTGCTTCGAGCACGAGCTTCGGGTGCGCTACCGCATCGACGGCGCGCTGTCAGAGGTGATGAAGCCGCCGATGAAGCTCAAGGCGGCGCTGGTCTCGCGCTTCAAGATCATGGCGCAGCTCAACATCGCCGAGCGACGCGTGCCGCAGGACGGCCGCATCAAGCTCAAGGTCGGGAACAAGGTCATCGACTACCGCGTCTCGACGCTGCCGACGCTCTTCGGCGAGAAGATCGTGCTCCGAATTCTCGATAAGGGCAACCTGACGCTCGACCTCGAGAAGTTCGGGATCGAGCCGCGCGCCGAGCATGACCTGATGGAAGCGGTGATGAATCCGTACGGAATGGTGCTCGTCACCGGTCCGACGGGTTCTGGCAAGACGACAACGCTGTACTCCGCGCTGTCGAAGGTCAATCAGATCGACGTGAACATCATGACGGCGGAAGACCCCGTCGAGTACAACATGTTCGGCGTCAATCAGGTGCTCGTGCGCAACGAGGTCGGGATGACCTTCGCCGCGGCGCTGAAGGCGTTCCTGCGGCAGGATCCGAACATCATCATGGTCGGCGAGATTCGAGATCTCGAAACCGGCGGCATCGCGATCAAGGCCGCGCTCACCGGTCACCTCGTGCTCTCGACGCTCCACACGAACTCGGCGCCGGAGACGGTGACGCGACTGTTGGACATGGGCCTCGAGCCATTCAACGTGGCGTCGGCGCTCAACCTCGTCCTCGCGCAGCGACTGCTCCGCCGCATCTGCAACAATTGTCGCACCCAGTACGAGCCCACGGACGAGGAGCTCGCCGGCGCCAAGGTCACGCGCGCGACGACGCTGCGCGATCTGCGCTTCACCGACGAAGCGATCGCCAACGCCAAAGCCAAGGCCACGAAGGAGGCATTGGCTGGTCTCCAGCACGCTACGCTCGACACGGCGATCGGAGAGCTCGGCTTTTTCAAGGGCACTGGCTGCGACACCTGCGCCGGCACGGGACTGAAGGGCCGGCAGGGCGTCTATGAGGTGATGCCGATGAGTCAGAAGATTCGACGGCTGATCATCATGAACGCAGGCGCGGCCGAGATCCGCGACGGCGCTGTCGAGGAAGGCATGCTCACGCTCCGCATGGACGCGTGGATGAAGGTGTTGAAGGGGATCACGACCATGGAACAGATGATACGCGAAACTAGTGCTTAACGAGGCGCGATAGCGCAGGTGCTAGGTGTTAGGTGCTAGGTGCTAGCGCCTTCTAACACCTAGCACCTAGCACCTAGCACCGATATCCAGGCAACGAGATGACAGCTCCGAATACAGCCCCGTCCAGCCTCAATTTGAGGGTCCTTCTCGAGGAAATGATCGAGCGGGGCGCGTCCGACCTGCACATCACCGCCGGCGAGCGGCCGAAGGTGCGCGTCGACGGCGACATCACGAACTCGAACATCGACACGGTGCTGCAGCCGAAGGATTGCATGCAGCTCGCCTATTCGGTGCTGACGGAGAATCAGAAGAAGAAGTTCGAGATGGAGGACGAGCTGGATTTCTCGTTCGGCATCCAGAACCTCGCTCGTTTCCGCGGCAACGTCTTCAAGCAGCGCGGCTGCGTGTCGATGGTCATCCGGCAGATTCCCTTTCAGATCCGCAGCTTCGACGAGCTCCAGCTGCCGAAAGTGATCGCCGATCTCTCCGACCGGCCGCGAGGATTGATTCTCGTCACCGGCCCGACGGGCTCCGGCAAATCGACGACGCTCGCGGCGATGCTCGATCGCGTGAATCGGCAGGAGAAGGGTCACATCATCACGATCGAGGACCCGATCGAGTTCATCCATCGCCACCAGTCGTGCATCGTGAATCAGCGCGAGGTCGGAAGCGACACGAAGAGCTTCCAGGCGTCGCTCAAGTACGCGCTGCGTCAGGATCCCGACGTCGTGCTCATCGGCGAAATGAGAGATCTCGAAACGATCCAGGCCGGTCTCACGATCGCCGAGACGGGCCACCTCGCCTTCGCGACGCTGCACACGAACTCGGCGGCGGAAGCGATCAACCGCATCATCGACGTGTTCCCATCGCACCAGCAGAGCCAGGTGCGGGCGCAGCTCGCGTTCTGTCTCGAGGGCGTCATCACGCAGACGCTGCTCCCGAAGGCGAAGGGCCGCGGCCGCGCGATGGCGGCGGAGATCCTCGTCGTCACGCCCGCGATCCGGGCGCTGATCCGCGAGGACAAGATCCACCAGATCTACTCGATGATGCAGTCGGGAAAGAAGTACGGCATGCAGACGATGAACGACGCGCTGTATCAGCTGTACATGTCGCGCGAGGTGGCGTGGGAAGACGTGATCCGCGCGTCGCACGATCCGCTGGAGCTGGCGCGGATGTGCAACATGCAGATCGAGGGCTTCGAACCAGACGAACCGAAGAAGGCGGCGGCGGGTGGCGGGAAGCCGTTGGGACTGAAGAGATAGTGATTGGTGATTGGTGATTTGTGACTGGTAACTACCAGCCACCAACCACCAGGCACCAGCCACCATAACGAGGATTCCAGGATGCCGACGTACACCTATAGCGCTCGCGCCATCAACGGCGAGCTGAAGAACGCGACGATCGACGCGCCGAGTCGGGAAGAGGCCGTCGCGCAGCTGCGGAAGCAGCGGCTGAACGTTCTCAAGATCGACGAGGCGACGAAGAAGAAGAAGAGCGGCAAGGTCCCGATGCGCGACATCGTGATCTTCACTCGTCAGTTCTCGACGATGATCAACGCCGGTCTGCCGCTCGTGCAGGCGCTCGACATCCTCGCGAACCAGAGCGAGAACCAGTCACTCAAGGACGTGACGAAGGCGGTCGTCTTCGACGTCGAGTCCGGAAACACCGTTGCGGATGCACTCCGCAAGCATCCGAACGCGTTCACCGAGCTGTATGTGAACATGGTCGCGGCCGGTGAGGCGGGCGGTATTCTCGACACGATCCTGATGCGTCTCGCGGTGTTCATGGAGAAGAACGATGCCCTCGTCCGCAAGGTGAAGGGCGCGATGATCTACCCTGGCGTCATCATGAGCGTGGCCGCGATCGCGATCACGGTCCTCCTCGTGTTCGTGATTCCGGTATTCGAGAACATGTTCGCGTCGGTGAACATGGCCCTGCCGCTGCCGACGCGAATCGTCATCGGCGCGTCGAGGTTCCTGAAGTTGTACTGGTGGGCGGTCGGCGCCGGCCTGTTCGGGCTGTTCTACCTGTTCAAGAACTATTACGCGACGTCGGGCGGCAAGCTGACGATCGACAAGTTGATGCTCAAGGCGCCGATCCTGGGCGACGTGCTGCGCAAGTCGGCGGTATCGCGATTCACGCGCACGTTAGGCACCCTGATCTCCTCGGGTGTGTCGATTCTCGAGGGGCTCGAGATCACGGCGAAGACGGCCGGCAATCGCGTGATTCAGGACGCGATCATGGAATCCCGTGCCTCGATCGCGGGCGGTGAGACGATCTCGGCGCCGCTGAAGAAGAGCGCCGTGTTTCCACCGATGGTGATCTCGATGATCGCCGTCGGCGAGCAGACGGGCGGTCTGGACGAGATGCTGACCAAGATCGCGGACTTCTACGACGAGGAAGTCGACGCGGCCGTGAGCGGCTTGCTCGCGATGATGGAGCCGCTGATGATCGTCTTCCTGGGCGTTGTCGTCGGTGGCATGGTGGTCGCCATGTACCTGCCGATCTTCGACATGGTGAACGCGGCGGGATAAGCAGGCCGGAGTAGCGAGTGGCGAGTGGCTAGTGGCGAGCGATGCTCCCGCTAGCCACTTGTCGTTCTGGGCCGAGAGTCCCATCGCGGTTCCGCTTGACCACGCACGACCATTAAATTCATGCTGTCGCACTGTCGTTCCCGCCGTCCGTAGCCTTCCGATGAATTCACGCAGCTCTCTTCAAAGCGCGCTCATTGGCGTGTGCGCTCTGCTGTTCACTGGCGCGCAGTTCACGTCGCCTCGCGAAAATCCCGGCATTCTGTTAACCACGGCAATTGCCGGGCACGAAGTCGCTGCGCGAACCGGCGACTCGGCGAGTACAAAGCAGAAGACCTCCGCGATCGCCGCGCTGAGCCGCCGGGCACTCGACGCGCTCTCGGGCGGCGTTGGTCCGCTGAGCAGTCCCGAAGCGCTGACGGATGCGGTGCGCAGCTACTTCGCCTTCAAGGCCGCGCATCCCGACGCCGTCCAGAATCCGTATCTCTACTTCGTGGACTACGGCCTGCCGAGCACGATGCCGCGCGGGTACGTCTTCGATATGAAGATGCTCAAGCTGCTCGACGGGCCGTTCACCGTGGCGCACGGGCGCGGTTCGGCACCGGCGCGGACCGGAATCCCAACGCGGTTCTCCAATGCCATCGGCAGCGCGGCGACGTCGCTCGGCCTGTATCTCACCGAGGCAACGTATCGGTTCCGCGGCAACTCGGGCGGTCGACGGTACAGCTCCGTCGGGCTCCGACTCCTCGGCGTATCGGAGGGGTTCAACGACAATGCCTTCGTGCGCCGCGTCGTGGCGCATGGCGCGCCGTATGTGACGCCAAAGGAGGCCGGGCGGAGCGAGGGGTGTCCGGCCATGGAGCAGACGCGGGCGCGCAGGCTGCTGCCGAAGCTCGCGAATGGCGGAATAGTCTTTCTCTACGCGCCCGATTCGACCTGGCTCACCAGCGATCCCTGGCTTACTGCTGGCGCGGAATAGGATCCGGATGCTAGCGTGCAGCCGCCTGGGGTGAAGGTCTTTGAGGATCTGGTGGCGACGAGTCGCGTGAGGGAGACAGCACTGCATCATGAGTGTCGCCGTTCAGCGGGACCAGCGCGAGGATGTGAGCTCGGTTCTCTCCCCCTTGCTCGTCATTGCGGCTTGGACCGTGCCGGCGCTGCTCTCGACGTTCGAGACGGTGACCTTTGCGCGATTATCCGGCCACCCGATCGAGCTCTGGCGCGCGTTCGTGACGGAGGCCCCGGGGTGGTACACGTGGGCGCTGTGCACCCCGGTTGTCGCGCGGGTCGCGATGCGTGCGCCGCTCGTGCGCCCGGTGCGTGCGCGAAACGTGCTGGCGCACGTCGTGTCGTTCCTGCTCATCACGCTTGCCGCGTCCGCGGTGTGGGCGCTCGTCAGCCTCTGGCTCCGACCGACGAGAGGAGGATTCCTCGTCGCGTTGCGCAACTGGTTCTTCTCCGGGCTGCCGTTCACCGTCATCGTCTACGCGGCCGTCGTCGGCATCGTCTACAGCCTCACCGATCGTGCTCGGCTCCGCGTGCGGGAGCGTGACGCGGCGCGGCTCGCGCAGCAGTTGTCCGAGGCGCAACTCGCGTCCTTGCGCATGCAGCTGCGCCCACACTTTCTCTTCAACAGCCTCAACGCCATCATGGCGCTGGTGCGCGATGCGGAGAACAGCCGCGCGGTGGCGGCGCTGGGTCTCCTGAGCGACATGCTGCGGACGAGTCTCGACGCCGGCGCGCGGCACGAGGTGTCGTTAGGCGATGAGATCACCTTCACGCGGCACTACCTGGAGATGGAACAGCTCCGATTCGGCGATCGGCTGCGGGTGACGTTCGATGTCGCACCGGAGCTGCTCGACGCCGCCGTGCCGCAATTCGTGCTGCAGCCGTTCGTGGAAAATTCCATCAAGCATGGCATCCTCGACCGACGCCGAGGAGGCTCGATCGCCATCTCGGCGCGATTGCATGACGACGCGTTGCACCTCTCCGTCGTCGACGATGGCGTGGGACTCGGCCGTACGTCGCCATCATCGCGCGGAAGCGGCGTTGGACTGAAGAATTCGCGACTGCACCTCGCGCACCTCTATGGAGATCGAGCGGCATTGCGCGTCGGAGCCGGAGCCAACGGCAACGGAGTCGCGGTCGAGGTCACGATGCCGCTCCGCCGAGTACCGACGCCGTCGGACGCGGGCGAGCTCGCACTTCGTTAGGCGACATGCGCGTTCTCATTGCCGACGACGAGCCACTGGCGCGACGGGCGCTGACGCAACTTCTCGTCAGGCACCCGGATGTCGTCATCACCGCCGAGTGTAGCGACGGTGCAGAGGCGCGGGAGATGCTGCAGCGTGAGTCGGTGGACGTCGCCCTCCTCGATATCCGGATGCCGGAGCTCTCCGGGCTCGACGCCGTGGCGGTCACGAGCGGTCGCGGCCCGCTGATCGTGTTCGTCACCGCGCATCAGGAGTTCGGCGTGCCGGCATTCGAGCGTGGCGCGGTTGACTACCTCCTCAAGCCGGTGACGCAGGAGCGAGTGGACGCGGCGCTCGAGCGGCTGCGCTCGCGACTTGCCGCGGATGCCGACGCGGCGCGGTATCGTGCGCTCACGGGAGAGCCGAACTACACCGATCGGCTGGTGGCGCGAGTTGGTGATCGCGACGTGATCATTCCCGTCGGCGTCGTCGAGCTCATCGCGGCTGACGACGTCTATGCGGCAGTGCATGCGGGCGGGCGTCGCTATCTCGTGCGTCGACCCCTCGATGATCTCGAGCAATCACTCTCGCCCGCGCAGTTCGTTCGCGTCCATCGGTCGTACATCGTGCCGCGCGACGCCGTCATCGCGGTGCGCCGCTCGGCGGGGAATGTCGTCGTCGAGCTTCGAAATGGGGCCACCATCCCCGTGAGTCGACGCCGCCGCGGTGAGGTCGCGCGTCTCGTTGTAGCCGTTCGCGACACGATCCCCACCGCTCGCGACAAAGACCCTGCCCGCTGAGTACGCAGGGGATAGTGTGGTTGGAGCCTACACTCCAATCCACTGAATCATGTTCGTCGCAGGCATCGTTGCATTTCTCCTGAGCGCCGCTCCCGATCCTGCCGCGCGCGCCATTCTCGACACAGCGACGGCGCGAATGGGGGGCCTGGCCGCGCTCACCGCGGTCGATCGCATGCGGCTCGAGGTGATGACCGAGTGGCAGCGGACCGACTTCGACGCGCGTCGCCCACCGATGATCCTCAGCTACGAACTGAGCACCGAGCTGCGCGATTACACCATTCCCGCGTGGCGTTACAGCCGCCGCTTCTTCTCGCCGAACGGAACGTCCGGCGTCGTTGACCTCGTGTCGGACTCGGTCGCGGCGATGGAGCTGAATGGCCGCTGGCGTCCGCAGAACATCGCGTACGTCGACGAGCGCGACGAGGTCTTCACGTTTGCACCCGAGCGTGTGCTCGTACTCGCTCATGCCGCGACGGACGCGCGCGCTCTTTCGGATACGCTCATCGACGGCGCGAGATACGCGCGTGTCACCGCGACCATCGGCACCTTCCGGCCGACGCTCCACTTCCGACGGAGCGACGGGCTCCTCGCGTTCGCGAGTCTTCGCGCGGCGCAGCCTAACGACTTCGGCCTCGCGCCGTGGGGCGCCATGGACGTCAGCGTCACCTATTCGCGGTGGCAGAAGATCCCAGGTTCGTCGCTCATCCTGCCGATGCAACTCGACGTGGCGCGAGTAGGCCGGCCCTACAAGCGCATGACGACGATCTCCGTTGCGGTGAACCCCACGATTCCGGCCGAGTCGCTCGTCGTCGCCGATTCGTTGCGCGCGGCGTTTCTCACCGCGTCACGCAAGCCGATGTTCGATCTGCCGATGGACTCGGCGCGCATCGTCGACGGAAGCTTTGCTGTCTTTGGCACGCCGGGAGCGCCAACCGGGGCCCTGAAGGTTGGCGGTCGGTGGCTATTCCTGGAGGCAGGCACCGCGCCGCTTTCGATCGAGCGCGGCGCCGCGTTTCTGCGCCGCGCCGCACCCGATGCCGCGATTGGAGGGGCGCTGATCACCGCTCCAACCGGCGCGGGCGGCGTCGCGTGGCTGTCGCGCGAGAGATTGACGACCTGGGTGACGGCTTCGGCGCGGCCGTTCACGGATGCGGCGCTACGCGGGTGGTCGGCGCCGACGTCGAATGTTCGGCCGCTGACGCGGGACGCATGGATTCGCGTCGGTACGGATTCGATATGGGTCGAGACGATCGACCTACCCGATTTTCCAGGGACGTCACTGGTGTACGTGCCGGCGCGCCGGTGGGCGTACGCATTTCCCGCGGGGCCGGTGCAGATGGACTACATCGTGAGCCGCGTTAGGCAGCGCGGATGGAGCGTCGATCGCATCGGTTCGGTCCGCAACTTCGTCGGCACGCCGGTCACACCCGCCAGCGCCGCGAACCGTTAGGCGCGGCTCGCCAGGGTCGCGCGGAGGTGCTCGTAACTCACCCGCGCGGCGGCAATGGAGTCGCCCCAGTCTGCCGCCGAGTCCTGCTCGATGACGAAATGCTTCATGCCCGCGACGTCGGCGTGCTTGAAGATCTCGCCGTAGTCGATCTCACCATTGCCGACGGGAACGAGACGCGCCTCAGCCATCCGGCCTCCCTGATCCGGCAGCGCGGGCAGAGTCTTCAGAGCCGCGACGTCCTTCACGTGCCAGAGCACGAAGCGGCCGGGGTATTTGGTGAAGAGCTCCACCGGGTTCTGCCCCGCTACCACGGCCCAGCCGATATCCAGCTGGAAGACGACGAGCTCGGGATCGGTCTCGTTGAGCAGGATGGTGTATGGGACTTCCGGCGAGTCCGTGCACGGCAGGAATTCGGCCGTGTGGTTGTGGATGAGCAACTTTATACCAAACTTCCGCGCGAGCTCGCCGATTCGGTTGTACCGCGCGGCTTCGTGTTTAACGTCCTCCGCGGCGCGAGCCTGAACCATGTTCCGAACGAACTGCTGCATCGCCTGGCGCTCCGCCGCCGGACTGGGCGCCGGATTCGGCGCCGGACTCGCTGCCGGCGCGGCGCGCACCCCGCGACGAGCAGCAGTTCCCGCGGCGAGCCGGCTGCCGCCACCGCTCGCGCCACCGCGGCCCGCGCGCCGCGGCTCGTCGAGACTGGTGTACTCGATGCCCATGACCCGGAAGCCCGCCAGCTGCTTTTCCATCTCGGCGTCGGTACCGACGCTGACACCCGAGTGGGTGCTCGGCATCTTGAGCCCCAGGCGATCCAGGAGCGCGCGAAACTGCTTCGGCGCCATGTTCGCGTAGCCGCCGGCAGGCTCAATCTCCTTGTAGCCGATCTTCGCGACCTTCTCGAGCGTGCCGACGTAATCCTTCGCGATCAGGTCGCGCACGGTCCAGAGCTCGAGGCCGATCTGGCCCGCCCAGTTAGGCGGTGCGGACTGCCGCGGCGCACGCAGCGAGCGTGTGGATGCGAACGCCCGTTCGACACCACCGGAGAGCGCGAGGCCCCCCGCGACGAGGGCGACACCCTTCAGGAATTCTCTGCGGTCGGTATCCGACTCGTTAGGTCCGCCGTTCATAGTCATGTTCTCTCCTCTCACTTGTCATCCTGAGGAAGCGAAGCGACCGAAGGATCTACTCGCTACGCTCGTAGAGGCCTATTTGGAGTCGCGCGCTTCGTGCGCGCGCTCCTGCTCCTTCCGCATGGACTCTAGATCCTTCGCTTCGCTCAGGATGACCTCAGTCCGCACGGAGCGCCACGATAGGATCGACGCGCTGGGCGCGGCGTGCCGGGAGATAGGCTGCAAGAAGCGCGACACAGAACAAGAGCAGCAACACCAGCGCGAGCGTCAGCGGATCCGCGGGACTCACGGAATAGAGCAGCGATTGCAGCGCCCGCGTGCTCGCCAGGGCGGCAAGCACGCCTGCTGCGGCGCCAACGGCGGCGATCGTCAGCGCGCGTCCCAACACGATGCCGCTCACCCGAGCCGGCGTCGCGCCGAGGGCGATGCGGACGCCGATCTCGCGCGTGCGCTGCCGGACGGCGGCGGCCATGACGCCGAAGAGACCGACCGCGGCGAGCGTGAGGGCGGCGGCCGCAAAGAGCGCGAGGAGCAGCGCGTCGAGTCGGGGCTGCGCGAGCGGCGTCGCGAGGTACGTCGTGAGCGGCGCCGCGCTTGCCACAGATATTCCGGGTACCGCCTCGGTGACGGCGCGACGCACCGCCGGAATGAGATCGGAGGGGTGACCCGCGGTCGCGATCACGAGTGTCAGGGGCGCGACTGGGAATGGCGATTGGCGCAGCGGCAGGTAGATGCTCGGCCGCGGATCGCGCAGGTTTCGATAATGTGAATCACGGACGACGCCCACGACCGTGAACGCGTCCTTGCCGCGCCCGAGCCGACGTCCGATGGGATCGGCGCCTGGCCAGTAGTGGCGCGCGACCGACTCGCCGATCACGACCACCGGCGGTGAGCCCTCGCGATCCGCGTCCGTGATGAGTCGTCCACGCACGAGCGCGATGCCGAGCGCGCGGAAGAAGCTCGGCGTCACCACCTCGTAGTCCATCACGGGATTGGTCGCTTCCTCGTTAGGCGTTTGACCCTCGGCGGGCATGCTGCCGAAGACGCCGCCGACCTCGGCAAACGGCGGCGTCAACATGGGCGCGGCGGAGCGGACGCCGGGGAGGGCCTCGAGACGCGGCAGAAGCTGACTGACGAGCTCCCCGGCCTTCCGAGCGTCTCCGATGTCCATGGTATGCCTCATCGTCAGCTCGGCGACGAGGACACGCGACGGATCGAAGGCGAGATCGATCTGCTCGAGCGCCACGAGGCTGCGTACGACGAGCCCCGCGGCCGCGAGGACAACGACGGCGAGCGCGACCTGTCCGGCGACCATCGCCTCGGTGCCGAGCCAGCCTCGCCGACCCGGACCACTCTGCCGTGCGCCCGCCCGCAGCGACGCCTGCAGCTCCGCTCGCGAGGTAAGGAGCGTGGGCGCGAGCGCGAAGAGCAGCGTCGCCAGCGAGGTGATCGCGATCGCACCGGCGATGACGGAACCCGTGACGTGAATCTCGTCGAGCCGCGGCGTGCCGGTTGGGGCGAGCGCGACGAATGCGCGCACGGCTGCCGCGGCGAAACCCAGTCCCACGAGCGCGCCGCCCGCGGCGAGGAGCGCGCTCTCGGTGAGAAGCTGCGCGACGATGCGGCTGCGCGCGGCGCCAAGCGCCGAGCGGATCGCGATCTCGCGCGCGCGGCCGCGGCCGCGAACGATGAGCAAGTTCGAAACGTTGATGCACGTGATGAGGAGGAGCAGCGCCGCGGCCGCCGCGAACGCGAGCACCGCGGGCCCCACGTTGCCGACGACCTCCGCCGTGAGCGGACGCGCCACGCCGCGCAGGTGCCATCGGGCCCCGGCCGTCGTCCGCTGCTCGAAGAAGCTCGTCAGCTCGGCGCGCGCGTCTCCGAGGGACGCGCCCGGCCGCAACCTGCCAATCAGATGCGGCTCGGCGTAGATCTTCTGATCCCCAAGCGGACCAGAGCTCGGAATGACGGCGGCCCAGAAGTCCGCCCCGCGCGGGTAATCCAGGCCTAACGGCATCACTCCGACGATCGTGTAGGTCTGATCGATCTCGTGGAGGACGAGCCGACGCCCGACCACGTCCGGCGCGCCGCCAAAGAATCGCTGCCATCCCGCGTAGCTGAGCACCGCCACCGGCGCCGCGCCACTCACGTCGTCGCTCGGCCGAAGTGCGCGGCCGAACAGTGGGCGGGTGCCGAGGAGGTCGAAGTAGCCGCCCGACACGAGCGATCGTCGCATCCGCCCGATTCCATTCGCGACGTCGACATCGACGGCCAGGGCGCCGCCGTACGAGAAGAGCTCCACGCGCTCGAGCGTTCGCGCACGGCGCTGGAACTCCAATGCGTCGGGCAGGAGCAGTGGGAAATGATCCGTGCGTCCATCGCGCGTGATGCCCCACAACACGGCGACCCGCTCCTGCTGGCGCACCGGGAGTGGCCGGACGAGCAGCGTGTCGGCGATGGTGAAAACGGCCGTCGCGAGGCCGATGCCGAGTCCGAGCGTGAGGATGACGCCGGCAACCCAGCCCGGAGCGCGGCGCAGTGTGCGCACCGCGAACCGGAGGTCTTCGCGAACGGTCATGTTGAGCGAGCTCTGATTACTGCAGGTAGAAGGCGTACACCGATCCACCCTCGGCCGTCACCAGCACGTACTGTTTGCCGTCGATCGTGTAGGTCTCCGGCGCGTTCTCGATCGAACCGATTCGGGAGTGCCAGAGCGGCGTCGGCGGCTGCGTTCCGCGCAGGCCGTAGGCCACGAGACTGCCGGCACCATCATTCGCGAAGAGCAGACCGCCAGCCGTCGTGAGGAGCCCGGTTGCGCCGCCGCCGCCCTCGAGGCGGTGCTTCCACGCGAGCTTTCCCGTCTGATAGTCGATCGCGACGATCGATGTGCCGAGCGAGCCGACGTTGTCCTGCTCGCTGCCGCCGAGTCCGACCATGAGGCGTGGATCGTTCGTGGTGGAGTAGTACATCGAGTAGATCTCGCGCAGCACGACGTACAGGAGGCCGTTGCGCTGGTCGAAGCTCGGCGGATACCAGTTCGTCGCGCCGCCGTTATCGGGAGAGACCAACGAGCCGGGGACGGTGTTGTCCTTCTCCGGATTGCGGACGGTCTGGCCTTTGGCGTTGATCTCCGCCGCCCAGTTGGCAGCGTCGGCGTACTTCGAGGTGAGCAGATGCTCACCGGTGACGCGGTCGAGCACGTAGAAGTAGCCGTTCCGCGCCGCCTGGATGACCATCTTCCGCGGCTTGCCCTGGAAGGTGCCGTCGATGAGCACTGCCGGCTGCGTCGAATCCCAATCGTGCGTGTCGTTAGGTGAGGTCTGATAGTACCAGACGATCTTGCCGGTGTCGACGTTGAGGGCCACGATGGCGCAGGTGTAGAGATTCGTGTGCACGTCCTTCGGCGCGCGCAGCATCGCCGTATAGGCCGGCGTCGGATTCCCCGTGCCGATGATGTAGAGATGCGTCTCGGGGTCGTACGATCCGGCCATCCAGACCTGCGCGCCGCCGTGCTGCGCCGCATCGAGACTACCCCAGGTCTCGAGTCCGGGGTCACCCTTCTTCATCGGGACAGTGTACAACTTCCACTGCAGCTCGCCCGTCTTCGGATCGAACGACTGGAGGAAGCCTGGCGAGTCCAGGTCGTCGCCCGTGCCGACGAGCACGTGATCGCCGATGACCATCGGCGCCGTGGTGGAGAAGTACTGCTGCTCGAAATCCGAGATCTCCTTGCGCCAGCGCTCCTGGCCGGTCTTCGCGTCGAGAGAGACGAGGTAATCGTCCGGCGTCTCGAAGAAGAGCCAGTCGCCGTACATGGCCATGCCGCGATTGCCGATGTGGGTCGCGCCGCGCGATTTCCACCAATAGTGCCAGAGCACGTGCCCGTCGAGCGCGTCTACGGCCCACGCGTTATCGGGCGAGGTGATGTAGAGAATGCCGTTCACCTGCAGAATCGAACCCGAGAGCCGCGGTGAGCCGCTCGTGGATCCGGGAATCGTCACCGGCTCTTCCGCGACGCCGCCGGTGATCGTCGCACCGCGCGGGCCGAAGCCGCCATCACCGCCAGGGCCCGCGGTGAGGCGCTGCACCCACGCGAGGCTGAGATGTCTGACGTTCGTCGTGTCGATCTGGGTGAGCGTACTGAAGCGCCGCTGGGTATAGTCGCCGGCGTACGACGGCCAGGCGTCGGTGGCCGGGCGCAGCAGCACCGCCGGGTTCAATCCCTGGGCGGGCAGCACGCCGGCCGGTAGAGCGAGCGCGATCGTGAGCAGAAGCGTGACTCGTCTCGTCATGGGCGTTTATGAGTGCGATGGAGTTTAGTGTCCGTGAATCACGTTCATCACTTCAACGTGACGAGATACGCGGTGACGTTGTGAATGTCCGAATCCCGCCACTTCGGGAGCATGTCGATGTGCCACTGCAGCGGATTGGTGACGACGACCTTCGGAATGGAATCGTGCCGCGCGAAGCTCCGATACGTGCCGTCCGGCTGTCGCAGTGCGACGATGAAGGCGGAGAGATGATCCAGCTCTCCCTGCACGACCTCGCCGGACGGAAGGGTGACCGCGACCGTCGTCGGCGGCACCTTGGGCGGCGTGGCGGAGCGTCGCCCGACGCCCATGCCGCCTCCGGAGACGACCAGATTCTGAATCGTCTTGGCGTCGTACTTCGCGCCAATGCCCGCAAGATCACCCCTTGTCGAGTGACACTGGGTGCACCGACCGGCACCACTGAAGTACGCCGCGCCGTCGCGCGCGTTGCCGACGAGGATGTCGAGCGTGCTCGGCGCGCCGCGATCGGAGAGTGGCTGAGCGTGCAGCCATGCGGCGATGTCGCTGATCTCGGCGGCGCTCAGGGTGAACTTCGGCATGCCGCGCGCGGGAATCCCGTTCTGGACGATCGGCGTGATTACCTCTCCGTTCTGATCGCGGAGAACGATGACGTCGCGCACCAGGTTC
>JAJKIR010000114.1 GCA_021154325.1 Gemmatimonas sp. | reverse complement strand
TTGATCGTTTGCTGAATATCGAGATACCGCGTGTAGTCGGCGTCGAGCACGTAGTACACCGTCTCGATCCGGAGCGACGAATCCATGTACTGCGTGAAGTGGCTGCGATCGAAGCGGACGGGATTCTGGGCGGTGATTACCTCGCGGATCATGGCGGGAATCCGCGCGACCACGTCCGGGCTCGTGTCGTACGTGACGTCGGTGGTGAAGACGACACGCCGGTCCAGCTGCCGCTTAAAGTTGCGGATGCGACTCTTCAGCAGCTCGCTGTTGGAGATGATGATCTGCTCACCACTGAGACTGCGAATCCGCGTCGTCTTGAGCCCAATGCGCTCGACGGTGCCGCTCACCTGGTCCACGGCGATCGCGTCGCCGACGTCGAACGGCTTGTCGAAGACGATCGACAGTGCCGCGAAGAGGTCGCCGAGCACGTTCTGCACGGCAAGCGCGATCGCGACGCCGCCGATCCCGAGGCCAGTGACGAGCGTCGTGACATTGACGCCGAACTTGTCGAGCGCGGTGATGAAGATGATCGTCCAGAGCACCAGTTTGGCGGCGATGCCCAGTGCCCGCATCGTCGTGATGCTCGCGACATCCTCGTGCGAGACGCGAAACCCGGCGCGGCGATGGATCCAGAGATCGACGGCGGTGCCGCCCCACAGCCCGCACTGCACGAGCAGGACGAGCGCGAACGCGGCGTCGAAGTAGCGATCGGTCGTGGGGGGAAGGACGAGAAAGCGAGAGCCGACGACGACCGCCGCCGCGGCGAGAAAGTACGGCCGCGTTCGCGCCACGATCTCGACAAGAATGTTGTCGAGCTCCGTGCTCGTGCGCTTCGCGGCCGCGCCGAGCCGGCCAATGAGCAGATAGCGAACGAGGAGCAGCGCGAAAAAAGCAACGAGGGCGACCGTGATGGCGATCGCCCACTGGCGCAGCGAGTTGTGATAGAGAACGCGATCGAGGAACTGATCAGGGCGCATGTCGTGGGAGAGCGGAGCAGTCGTGCCTTGGCGTGCGAACCGCCGTCCCCAAGGCTACGCTCCACTCGCCACGCGGGCTACACCCCGACGACCTCCTCCTTTCGCCGCACTCGCCAGCGGGACATCGCGTCGCACGCGTCGCAGTTGCTGCACTCCCACTCGGCTTCCACGTCCTCGCCGAAGTAATCGAGGATGAATCGCGTGCGGCACTGCGCCGTCTGACAATACTGAACCATTGCGCGCAGCTTGGCGCGATCCTGCTCCCGGCGCGCCTCGTAGTCGGTGAGATCCGCGCTGAGATCGATAGACGTGAGTCGCTCCGTCGACAAGCGCTCCCAGCTTCCTCCGCGGTACTCACGTACGAGGCCGTGACGCTTCAGCAGGACGAGGACGATTCGCACCTTGCGACGCGGCACCCCCGACCTGTCGGAGAGGTCATCGAGATGGACCTGTTCGCGAAGCGGGATCTGCTCGAGGGTGATCGCGACGCGTGCGGCTTCCTCGACGTCGGGATACTTGCCGCCGAGAAAGTACGATTGGACTCGGCTGTCCTCGACGCGATACAGTACGGTGCAGGTCGCGGGATCGCCGTCGCGCCCAGCGCGACCGGCCTCCTGGTAGTACGATTCGACGCTTCCGGGAAAGTGGTAGTGGATGACGAAGCGGATGTCGCTCTTGTCGATGCCGAGACCGAACGCGTTGGTCGCAATCATCGCCTTGAACTCATCGGCCATGAATCGGTCCTGCATCTCCTTCCGATCGGCCGCTGCCATCTTTCCGTGATAGAGTCCGATCGGTAGGTCGTGGCGGAGCTCCTCATAGAGACGCTCTGCCTCGCGCACCGTGGCGACATAGACGATGCCGACGCCCGGACTCGTGCGCAGCAGATTTCTGAGCGCCGCATCCTTCTCACGCTGATTCACGGTGCGACTGACCTCGAAGCGGAGGTTGGGGCGCGCGAATCCGGTGATCGTGATGACGGGATCGTGCATGCCGAGCTGTCGCGCGATGTCGCGTCGTACCTCGTCCGTCGCCGTCGCGGTGAGGGCGAGGATGGGAGGCCGGCCGAGTCGCTTGACGATCGAGCCGAGCATCAGATAGTCGGGGCGGAAATCGTGGCCCCATTGGCTGACGCAATGCGCCTCGTCGACGACGAAGAGGCTGACTGTGCGCGAGAGAAGCCTCTCGAAGAAGTCGCGATCCTTGAAGCGCTCGGGGGTGAGATAGAGAATCTCACCCTGACCATCGTGAACGCGTTGCTCCAGATGGCGGGTTTCCGCCTCAGTGAGGTGCGAATGCATCGCGAGCGCATCGACGCCGCACGCGGTGAGCTTGTCCTGCTGATCCTTCATGAGGGCGATGAGTGGACTCACGACAACGGTGAGCCCCTCGAGCATCAACGCCGGCAGCTGATAGATGAGCGATTTGCCACTTCCCGTAGGCATGACGACGAGCGCGTCATGGCCATCGAGAGCCGCCTTGATCGGCTGCCACTGTCCCTTCTGGAAGTCGTGGTGACCAAAGCGCGCAACCAGTATCTCGCGAGCGCGGGCCCGAGATGCATTCGACATGAAAACATCTTGGGCACGATCCGTTCCGCCTGTCTCATTTCGAGCCAGGGTTGCGCGAGCCGTGCTGAGCAGTCGCTAATGGCTCAGTCGGCTTGCGCCGCTCGTTAGGCAGGAGCTTCACGACAGCGCGGTGATTGGCCGCGCTGTCGTGATCCGCGACGCCGCCGCGTCAGGCCTTCAGCTCGTGCGCCTGCGTCACAGGCTTGATCTCGATCTTCCGAGGCTGTGCGGCTGTGGCCTTCGGGACGGTGATCGTGAGCAGACCATCGCGGAGCTCCGCGCCGATCTTTTCGCTGTCCACGAACTCGGGCAGACGGATCGCGCGCTCGAACGCTCCCGAGACCCGCTCCGCGGTGTAGACCCGGAGCTCACCATCCTGCGACGGATCGAGCGACGGATTCTTCTGACCGCGAATCGTGAGCACGTTCTGCTCGAAGCTGAGCTCGACGTTGTTCTGGCTCACGCCGGGCAGCTCGGCGACGACGACGTAGGCGTCACGCTTCTCGACGATGTCGAGTGCGGGGACCCAGACGCGACTCGCGGACTCGGTTGGCCAGGAGCCATTCATCGCCTGGTCGAGGACCCGGTTCAGCGACATCATCCGATCGAGGGTCGAGTTCAGAGAGCGAGTGTGCAACATGGAAGTCTCCTCCAATTGTTGGTTGAGTTGCCGCCACGTGGCGGAAGGCGAACCGTGTTTGTGAGGCGAACGCGGGTGACGCGCTCGCGACTGCCCGCGAAAAAGGCAGCGGACATGCCGGACCAAGTCGGCCAACGTGACAAACTCCGGCGAGGTTCGGCGGCAGCAATGACAGTTCGAGCGGCGGCTGTCTGCCAGAGTGGTCGAGGGAAAGGAACCGGAATCGCGCCGGCGCAGTATTTTGCGGGATAACGACCAGGCTCGCGTACGCGGGCGGAGGCCTCCATGTGGATCAAGCGCCCGGACGATATCCCGTCGTCTGAAATCACGGACGAGAAGCTCTACATCAACCGACGACGCTTTCTCGTTGCCGCGGGAGTGATCGGCGCGACGGGTGCCGGGCTGCTTGGGTGCAACTCGGACGCGGAAGGGTCAAACGCGGGAACGGGCGCCGACCTCATGACGGCCGGCGCGGGACAAGAGCCGGATGACAAACCGAACACGTACGAGCAGATCACGTCGTACAACAACTTCTACGAGTTCGGGACCGACAAGGAGGATCCGAAGGGGAACTCGGCCGGCTTTCATCCGCAGCCGTGGACCGTGCGGGTGGAGGGACTCTGCAAAAAACCGGGCGACTATCACTTCGATGATCTGGTGAAGCCGCACAAGGTCGTGGACCGCACGTACCGCCTGCGCTGTGTGGAAGCGTGGTCGATGGTCATCCCGTGGCAGGGCATCCCGCTCGCGGAGATGATCAAGCGGTTCGAGCCGCAGCCTTCCGCCAAATTCGTGGCGTTCACGACCGTGATGCGGCCGAATGAGATGCCCGGGCAGCGGCGGCCGGTGCTTCAGTGGCCGTACGTCGAGGGACTGCGCATGGATGAGGCGACCAATGACCTGACGCTGATGGCGACTGGATTGTACGGCAAGCCGCTTCCGAACCAGGACGGCGCGCCAATTCGTCTCATCGTCCCGTGGAAGTACGGGTTCAAGGGAATCAAGTCGATCGTGAAGATCGCTTTCGTTGACAAGCAGCCGGAGACCACCTGGAATATCGCGGCGCCAGACGAGTACGGGTTCTATGCCAACGTGAATCCTGAAGTCGACCATCCGCGGTGGTCACAGGCGACGGAACGGCGCATCGGCGAGTTTCGGCGCCGGCGCACGCTCATGTTCAACGGATACGCGGACAAGGTCGCCAGCATGTACTCCGGTATGGACCTGCGCCGGAACTACTGATCGGATGCCGGGTCCTCGCTCGTGAGCGTCCTGAGCCGACTCAAACCAGTCGCCTTTCTCCTCTGCCTAACGCCAGCCGCAGTTCTGGCGTGGAACTTCTGGGGGGTCACGCACGATCGCCCGGAAGCGCTGGGTGCGGATCCGGTTCGCGCGGCCGAGATCTTCACAGGTCTGTGGACCCTGCGCTTTCTCGCCATGACGCTCGCGGTAACGCCCGTGCGCGAGCTGCTCGGGATCGGGGCGCTGGCCAGGTATCGCCGGATGCTGGGGCTCTTCACCTTCTTCTATGCCTGCGTCCACCTGAGCATGTGGGTAGGGGTCGATTGGTTCTTCGACTGGAGGGCGATGGGCGGTGAGGTCGTGAAGCACAAATACATCCTCATCGGGATGACGACGTTCGTGCTGCTGCTTCCGCTCGCGCTGACATCCACCAACGCTGCCGTGCGGCGTCTCGGCGGGGCACGGTGGGCGAGACTGCACCGGCTCGTCTACGTGTGCGCCATCACCGGGACGGTGCACTATCTCTGGGCAGTGAAGAAGGACACGCTTTTTCCTTTGATCTATCTCCTCGTTTTCGCGGCGCTCCTCGGCTTCCGCCTCTGGGAGCATTACGTAGGGCCGATCCGGCTGCGTTCGCGCGGCGCGGGGCGCCGCCGGCCGCGCTCGAGGAGCAGTGCACTCGCTGGTGCCGCGACGACCGACACGCGTCCCCTCGGCGACGCTAAGTAAGCCGAGCAATGTGCTCGAGGCGTACGCCGCGACGGCTCCGGGCTTGGAGCCGCTCGTGGCGCGCGAGCTGGTCGCACTCGGTCTGACGCCTAACGCGGAAACTGGTGGGGCGGCCTTTCGCGGGCCGGTGGAGTCGATCTGGCGCGCGAACCTCTGGTTGCGGACGGCGAGCCGGGTATTGGTGCGCGTCGCATCATTCCGTGCGCAGGCGTTCCACGAGCTCGAGCGACTCGCGCGTGCGGTTCCGTGGGAGCGTTACGTCGCGAGCGGGAGCGCCGTGCGCTTCCGGGTCACGAGCAAGAAATCCCGGTTGTATCACACAGGCGGAATTGCGCAGCGATTCGGCGA
>JAJKIR010000113.1 GCA_021154325.1 Gemmatimonas sp. | reverse complement strand
CTGCTCGACAGCATCGAGTCGACTTCGCGACGATTCTTGCTACTTGGACAACGGTTGCTCGCGCTCGTTCAGTCGGACGATCCCCGCATACGCTTCGAGCGCATCGGCGCCGTACCTGTGAACTGGAACCCCCGCGAGTGGCTGGACTCGGACCGCGGATTGCGGCCCGCCTCCTGAATCACACTGACTTTTCTTGACGACGGAGGAGCACCCGTGAGCCCGACACAGCCCGATCGTGGTGACGCACCGGTCCCGAATGACGAGCCCCGGCGCGGCGAAGACGGCGGCTCGCAGCCGCAGGCACCCCGAAGAGACGAGAGGCAGCCCGACCGCGTCCAGGAAGCAGACGAGGAGAGCTTTCCCGCGAGCGATCCACCGTCCTGGTCGCCCCTCTCGCCCGGCCACAAGGAGTAGCCGTTAGGCGGTGCGAGGTGCTGGCGCAGGTGCTAGGAGCTAGGTGGTACCCACCAATCACCAACCACCAATCACGCTGGTGGAATCGTGAGTACGACCGTGTCGCCCGGCGTGACGACGATCGATTGCGACACTGGACCACGTGGCGTCGCGATCGGGAGCGCCTGAAAGCGCAGCTCACGAGTACCGCGAACGACGTTGGCGGGCAGCGTGAAATAGGCGTTGCTCGAGCCCGTGACCGTGCCGAGGCGAATCCGATTGCTGGTCTCTGGAAGCACAAAGATGTTCATGTCCGGGAAACCCTGATTCTCCACCTTGAGCACGGTGCGGAGGGGTGCCTCCTCGGGCATGTGGCTGGAGTGGGCGCAGGCGGCGCCGGCGAATAGCACGAGACCGAAGGAGGCGATGGCGGGGACGAGGCGTTGCATTCCTATGCTCCTGCCGGCGTGAGCCCTGAGGCGTTGAGGGACGGCTCCACTGTTCCGGTCGCCGGGTTTGTTAGCTACCATATTCTTCCGCTCGATCGCTGGAATTGTTCCAACATGCGCCGGCAGGCCGCGATCTCACCGGCGCGCCGATCTTTCGTCGCGAACCATCACTGGAGAGCACGCATGCAGCACGGGCTCATGTATCAGGGAAGCTACGAGAAGAACTATTCGGAGTTGCAGGCCGGAGCCGACGCGTTTCGTGGCACCGACGACGTCGAGCATCAAATTCCCGAGTGGCCAGACGATGTGAATGGCGTGAAGATCGGCTACATGGAGAAATCGGGAAAGAAGTTCTACGCCGTTCGCGTGCAGTTCGAGGGACATGACATCATTCTCAAGAATCCCGTCCTGCTCGATCAGATGCGCCACCTCGGCAACAAGCGGTTCGCGCCCGAGCCGACGATGATCACGGACACGATCGCCGAGACGCTGCTCGACGACATGATCGAGCGTAATCCCGAGCAGCAGGAGGAGCTCGCGCTCCTCATCAATCGGGTGAATCAGGTGCGCCGCGCGTCGCGCTGAAGCTCCTCGGGGCCCGGCCGCCTCAGAGAACGCGGAGGAGCTGGGCTGCGGCGCGGCGCCCCGAGGCGATCGCGCCGTGCACCGTCCCGGTTCTCCCCTCGGAGTCGCTCGCTTCGCCGGCGAAGAACAGGGTGCGCCTAACGGGTCGCGCCAGTTTCGCCGGCGCGTCGTTGCCGCCGACGAGCATGTAGCTGTAGGCGCCACGCGCGTAGGGGTCACTTTCCCAGTTGTGAAACCAGGTCGCGGTCACCATCCCGCTTGCTTCACGGCGTGTGAGCCCGAACTGTCGGGCCAGCGCGGACAGCGCCAGCTCCACGGCCTGGTCCTCGCCAGCGGCCGAGATCTCCCGCGCGCGCACGCCGCCGCGCCAAGCGACTAGCACGGGGGCCGAAACGGGGTAGGAGGTCCACCACACAGGGAAGTCTCGATCGGGGCTGTGGAGGAAGGAGAGCCGGTCGAGATTCGGGTCCTTGGCGCGCCGCGCGAAGCGGCTACTCGCCCAGAACGCCTCTCGGAGCCGCAGGGTGATCTTCGCCACGGCTCCCATCGTCATTCCATCGAGCGCGGCCGCTTTGGTCGAGTCCCTCGCCAGCGGCGGATCGAAAACGACCGTACCAGGCTCGCCGGGTGCGGCATGCAGCACGCCTAACGGCAAAGCAACGATGACCGCGCGCGCCTCGAGACCGCCGGACGTTCCCGACAGCTGTCGCGTCTCGATGCGCACCGCGCCCTGCTCCCATTGCACTCCGGTCACGACCGTGCCCAGCCGGATTTTGTTGCCGATGCCGCGAGCGATCCATCTCGCCACGGCGTCATAGCCGCCAAGAACGCGGCCGAGGCGCCGCTCGCGAACGTCGTCACCGGGGCTCCCTCCCTCGGCCAGCGCGCGCTCGCTGACGCGCACCGGATCGGCGGCGTGGAAGTTCTCGACCCACTGGATCGCGAACTCCCGCGCGCGACGGTCACGGCGCCTGGAGCTGTTTAGAAATTGCTCAAATGAGCGGTCCTCGCCACGCGTTCGGAGCCGGCTCATCACGGCGTTCAGCCCATCCCAGAAATCATCGGCGGGGCGCAGCCGGCCCTTCTGCGACTGCCATCGCTGGCCATCGATATCGACGACGGTCAACGCCGCGTCGCAGGCAACTTCCCGCAGCTCCGGTGCGCTGCCATGGACGAATTCGGCGCCGAGCTCGATCGCGACCGGCAGCGACTCGTCACGCAGGCTGAAGATGCGTCCCCCAATGCGCTCGCGGGCTTCGAGAACGACGAAGTCGATCTCGTGCTCGTGCAGCACGCGCGCCGCTTCGAGGCCGGCGACGCCCGCGCCGAGAATCGCGACGTCGACCCTCGTTCTCTCCATGATCCATTCGGATTCGAGACGTATCGCAGGCACGAAGCAGACCGGTCCTGCGTCTTCCGCGAACAGTAATCGCTCGGGTCGTATCCAGACTTGGCGCATCCGCGGCGCTTCGGAATGGATCGTGCTCGATCACCGTGCCCGATCGAGCACATCAGTCGAGACGAGGCGCGGATGAAGGAGAATGGACGGAGCAAGAACGGCGCGGAAAGCGAATCGTCGTCGTTGACGGTGAGCGACGCGATCGTGGAGCGGTTGGCGGCGTGGGGCATTCGCCGCATCTACGGCTTTCCCGGCGACGGCATCAACGGGGTGCTGGGCGCGCTCCGCCGGGCCGGCGACCGGATCGAGTTTATCCAGGTCGCGCACGAAGAGCTCGCGGGGATGGCAGCGTGTGCCCATGCGAAGTTCACCGGTGAGCTGGGCGTGTGTCTCTCGACGGGCGGGCCCGGCCTTATACATATGCTAAACGGCATGTACGACGCGAAGCTCGACCACACTCCGCTGCTCGCGATCGTCGGCCAGCAGACAATGGCGGGCATCGGCGGAAGTGAGCAGCAGGAGGTTGACCTGCTGCCGCTCGCGAAGGACGCTGCGAGCGCCTACGTCGAGTTGATCGGCAAGCCACAGCAAGTGCGGCACGTGCTCGATCGTGCCGTGCGCGTCGCCATTGGGCACCGCACCGTCACGTGCGTTATCGTGCCGCACGACGTGCAGCGCGAGCCCTATGAGGAGCCCGAGCACGAACACGGCATGCAGCATTCGTCCGTGGCGCTCTCGACGCCGCGCGTGCTTCCCCGTGACGAGGATCTCCGGCGCGCGGCCGATCTGCTCAATGCGGGCAAGCGGGTCGCCATTCTCGCGGGCGCTGGCGGCCTCCACGCCACCGACGAGCTGATCGCCGTTGCTGAGCGGCTCGGCGCGGGCATCGCGAAAGCACTCCTCGGCAAGGCAGCCGTCCCAGATGACCTCCCGTATGTCACGGGCTCGGTCGGCTGGTTAGGCACGCGCGCCAGCAACGAGATGATGAAGCACTGTGATACGCTGCTCATGGTCGGGACGGCATTTCCGTACACGGAGTTCCTTCCCGAGGAGGGGCGGGCCCGGGGCGTGCAGATCGACATCGCTCCCGAGAATCTCGCATTGCGCTATCCCGTCGAAGTCGCGCTCGTGGGCGACAGCGCCGAGACATTGCGGGCATTGCTGCCGTTGCTGAAGGAGCGTCAGGAAAGCGCCTGGCGCACACGCATCGAGCAGTCGGTACGAGCGTGGTGGAGTGAAGCCGAGCGTCACGCGCGCGCGGCCGCCGAGCCCGTGAATCCGCAGCTGCCATTCTGGGAGTTGTCGAGCCGGCTGCCTAACGACGCGATCCTGACGGGCGACTCCGGGTCGTCCACGGTGTGGCTCGCGCGAGACGTTCGGCTGCGGCGCGGAATGAAGCTGTCGCTCTCGGGCGGGCTCGCGACGATGGGCGCCGCGCTCCCCTACGCGCTCGCGGCGAAGTTCGCGTACCCCGATCGCGTGGTCGTCGCGACGTCTGGCGACGGCGCCATGCAGATGGTGGGCAACGCGGCGCTCATCGACATCGCCAAACACTGGCGGCGCTGGCGCGATCCACGGCTCATCGTGCTCGTGCTCAACAACCAGGACCTGAACTACGTGACCTGGGAGCAGCGGGTGATGGAAGGTGAGCCAAAGTTCGCCGCATCGCAGGATCTCCCCGACCTTCCGTATGCTCGTTATGCGGAGCTGCTCGGGCTGCGGGGAATCCGTGTCGACAGCCCGGATCAGGTCGGGCCGGCATGGGACGAGGCGTTCGCTGCGGACCGGCCGATGGTCATCGAGGTCATGGTCAACGCGGACATCCCCACCGTACCGCCGACGCTCCGGCCGAAGCAGGCCAAGCAGCTCGAGCAGGCGTTACAGGACGACCCCAACGCTCCAGCCATCCGCGACCAGATGCAGCGCCAGGAGATCCGATCCGAAGACGAGGAATCGGCGTCCTCCAAGTCCGAGCGAAAGCCCAAATCCGATCGCGCCGGCCGAAAGCAGCGCGCGAGCCAACATCACTGATCGGTCATCGACGGAGGAATCATGCAAGCAGTGGTCTTTCACGGCATCGGAGACATCCGCCTCGAGGACGTGGCGGAGCCGAAGATCAAGGACGACACCGACGCGATTGTCCGCATCACCGCGAGCGCGATCTGCGGCACCGATCTGCACTTCGTGCGCGGCACCGTTCCCGGCCTGAAGAAGGGGACGATCCTCGGACACGAAGCCGTGGGTGTTGTCGAAGAGGTCGGGAAAGGAATCCGCAATCTGCGCGTTGGAGATCGCGTCGTCGTTCCATCCACCGTGGCGTGCGGGTACTGCTCGTACTGCCGCGCTGGGTACTTCGCGAAGTGCGACCACGCGAACCCGAAAGGCAATCGTGCCCCGACGGTCTTCTTCGGCGGTCCGGTCGAGAACGGCGGGCTCGATGGACTGCAGGCCGAGTTCGCGAGGATCCCCTTCGCCAACGTCGGGCTCGTGAAGCTGCCGGAAAACGTGAGCGATGATCAGGCGATTCTCATCTCGGACATCTTCCCCACGGCGTACTTCGGCGCTCGGCTCGCCGAAGTGAAGGAGGGAGACACGGTCTGCGTCTTCGGCTGCGGCCCCGTCGGTCAGTTTGCGATCGCGAGCGCGAAGCTCATGCGCGCCGGTCGCATCTTTGCCGTCGATTGCGTCGCGTCACGGCTGGAGATGGCACGCGCCCAGGGCGCGGAGGTGATCAATTTCGAGGAGGAAGACCCGACGAAAGTGATCGTCGAGCTCACCGGCGGAATCGGCGTCGACCGTGTGATCGACGCGGTGGGAGTCGACGCGCAGCACGCTCACGGCGGACCCGCTGCCAAGAAAGCAAAGCAGCAGCAGGCTGAGTTTGAGGAAGAAGTACGCACGGTCGCCCCGGAGCAGCATCCGAAGGGTGAGAACTGGAAGCCGGGCGACGGGCCGAGCCAGGTGCTTCGCTGGGCGGTCGAGGTCATCGCGAAGGCCGGCACGTTCGGAATCATCGGCGTCTATCCCCCGACGCTGGAGAGCTTCCCGATCGGGCAGGCTATGGCCAAGAACCTCACGATCAAGGCAGGCGACTGCAATCATCGGCGGTACATCCCGAAGCTCGTGGATCTCGTCGCGTCGGGCGCGTTCGATCCAACCAAGATCCTCACTCAGGTCGAGCCGATGGCGGACGTCATCGACGCCTACAAGGCGTTCGATCGCCGCGCGGAAGGGTGGATCAAGGTGGAGCTCAAGCCCTCGCGATCGAAGGGGAAGGAGAAGCGGCACGAGGCACCGGCCCGCTCGCGACGGCACGCTGAAGGGGAGGCGCGCGCCTAGCGAGATGCCAGGCGCCCCTCTGCCGGTGGTACGCCAGGTCTCTGCCGGCGGCGTGGTCTATCGCCGCGCCGCGGGCGGAGCGGAGGTCGCCATCGTCCGTGTCGGTCCGAAAGGTCGATGGCAACTCCCGAAAGGCATCGTCGACGAGGGAGAGAAGCCTGACGAGACTGCGCTGCGAGAGGTCCGCGAAGAGGCGGGTGTCGAAGCGCGAATCGCAGCGCCGCTGGACGTGATCGAATACTGGTATGTCGGCGACGATCGCGACCGACGGCGGGTCCGCTTCCACAAGTTCGTGCACCTCTTCCTTCTCGAGTATGCATCGGGGGATGTTGCCGATCACGACCATGAGGTTGAGGAGGCGCGGTGGGTCTCGGTCGAGGACGCCACAGCAATGCTCTCCTTCGAGAGCGAGCGAAAAGCCATGAGGCAGGCGGCGGCGCTCGTTGATGTCTCGCGAGGCTGACAGACCAGCCCTGGCAACCCGGCGATCCCGGTAACTGCCCCTGTCCGAAACCGCGTTCTCGACTAGATTTGGCGTGTTCCCGGTCGAGATCGTCGAACCTTTCCACACATTGACAATGGATGCGACGACTGCGCTAGCGATATATCGGGCGGAAAAGGACAAGGCGCTTCGTGAGCGCCGAGTTTCGCACGTCCAGCTGATGGCGGAGGCCCAGGAAGCTTTTCGTAAGATGTTGGCGGACGCCCAATTAGCCAGAAAGGGCGGACGTCCCAAGGGGAGCACGAACGCTGCCTCCGCAGCTCCACCAGCGTCAGTCGTCTCTACCCAGACGGTGGCGGTGAGCACGAGCAAGCTCGTTCTCAAGCCAACAAAGGCGACACCGGCAAAAACGCCGGAGAAGGTTATCGCGATGGCCGATGTCTCGGCGAAGACGAATGCCGCCCCGCGAAAGACGCCGAGCAAAGCGGCCGCGAGCAAACCCGAAAAGCGAATCGCCGCGGAGAAGCGACGGGCACCAGCCAAGGCAGCCAAGCCGGTAGCCAAGGCAGCGAAACGGGCGTCGGCGCCTGCGCGAAAGGGTTCGGCGAAGAAGACGGCGGCGCCGCGGAAGCAGGCGGCCGCCCGTGAGCGGAACGCTAAGAGTCGCAAACGCTGACCAGCTCGTTCGTCAGCCTGGTCGAGAGAGCCCCGAGGTCCGTACCTCGGGGCTCTTTCGTTTTGCTGCCCTGGCGATCAAGCGCGGTGCCGGCTTATGATGCGGCGCCGAACGGCCATGGGATGATTTCG